>CAVBPI010000283.1:0-3907 GCA_963596955.1 bacterium
GACGTGAAGACCGTGAACATCGAATATTTCGAATATAAGGCACTGAAAGTCAATCCGTCGCTCGCGAATGACCTGACGGAGGCGATGAAGGACAAGTTCCGCAAGCTCACGAAACTGGAACAGGTGGATATGGACGCGGACCTCACGATTGCGGGAGAAATCACCGGCTACGATGTGAAGGCCACGTCCGTCTCCGCGAACGAGCAGGCCGCGATGAACCGTCTGACCGTCAATGTGAAGATATATTTCACCAACAAGAAATACCCCGAGGACGACTTTGAAAAATCATTCTCGGCATACGCTGACTTCTCGGCCGACCAAATGCTGGACGCAGTGGAGAGCGAGCTGATTTCGGGCTCTGACGGAATACTCGACAAGCTCTGTGAGGACATTTTCAACGCGACCGTCGCTAACTGGTAGGATTATGGCAGGAGGAACTATTGATTTGAAGCGTCTTACGGTGGAGGAGCTGTCGGGAGTGATTAACATCTATCCCTGGTTCGGCGCGGCGAGGAAGGAACTTTGCGAAAGGACGGCGGCAGTCGCCGGGGCGGAGGACAGAGGAGGAAGGCTGTTCGCCGAGTCGGCGCTCTACATTCCGTGCAGGAAAAGGATTGCGGAGATACTTGAGGAGTCGGCCGTGAGGGAATATGTGGATGCCGACGTGAAGGCCCTCATCGAGTCCCAGCTGGCAGAAAAAAAGGAAAGTGCCGCGGAAGAGGGACAGGACACCGGCTACAGGCGCGAGGTGCACATCGTCGGGGGTGACTATTTCTCGGCCGAGGACTACGACGGGGTCAAGGGAGCGGACGACAATTTCTTCCGTCAGGTCGCGAAGGACAGTGCGGAGGGAAGCCGGGCGAAGGACGACCGGGCGGTGCCGCATCTTGGGTTCTACACCCAGACTTTGGCCGAAATTTACGCCGAACAGGGCTATTTTGACGAGGCGAAACAAATTTATTCTCAACTAATTTTGGCATATCCGGAAAAAAGTGCTTACTTTGCATCCCTTATTGAAAAATTGGGATGAGTACGCCAGTGCGGAAAGTCCCCGTTTGAAAGTTTGAAATAATAAAAGTACAAAATAATGAAAGCATTATTCATAATCCTGACAGTGCTTGTCATCCTTGCAAGCATCCTGCTCACAATCGTTGTCCTTCTCCAGAACAGCAAGGGAGGCGGACTCGCAAGCAACTTCACGACCGGCAACCAGACTTTCGGCGTGCGCCAGACAGCTGATATGCTCGAAAAGATTACCTGGGGTCTCGTCGCGTTCATCTTCGTCGTGTCCGTGATTACCACCTTCATCCCGCACATCAACAACAGCGGAGACATCACCGACCAGATTAACACCGAAGAAATCCTCGCGCCTGCCGCCGAGCCGGGAGCAGAGGCCGCCGACACGACAAACGCCCAGTAGGACTGACAGACCGCACGGGCTCCCACAGAGCTGCAGCGGTGATTATGAAATTGAAACACGAACGAGCACTGACAAAATGTCAGTGTTTTTCGTGTTGGAATATATTTTGAATTTTCTCCTTTCGTCTGCTCTTCGGAGCGGACGATTATTTTATATAAGGAAAAAGGAGAAAAGAATATATGGAAAACAAATACGAAAACTTACAGAAATTCGCCATTAACCTCAATGAGAGGGCGGCTCAAGGCAAGCTTGACCCTGTCATCGGGCGAGACGAGGAAATACGAAGGGTCCTTCAGATACTGAGCCGAAGGACAAAGAACAACCCTATCCTTGTAGGTGAGCCGGGTGTCGGTAAGACGGCCATCTCGGAGGGCATAGCCCAGAAGATTGTCGACGGCAACGTCCCGGAAAACCTTAAGAACAGGATAATCTACTCGCTTGACCTCGGTGCCGTGATTGCCGGCGCTAAGTATCAGGGAGAGTTCGAGGAAAGGCTCAAGGCCATCGTGAAGGAAGTCATAGACAGCGACGGCGAGGTCATCCTCTTCATCGATGAGATTCACACTCTTGTCGGAGCGGGACGAAGCTCAGGCGCGATGGATGCCTCAAACATCCTCAAGCCGGCACTTGCAAGGGGCGAGCTGAGGACCATCGGTTCCACCACCCTCGACGAGTACCAGAAGTATTTCGAGACCGACAAGGCGCTTGAGAGGCGATTCCAGATGGTGATGGTCGATGAGCCTACCCCGGCGGAGTCAATCTCAATCCTGCGCGGGCTTAAGGAAAAGTACGAGAACCACCACAAGGTGAGAATCGAGGACGACGCGCTGATTTCAGCAGTGGAGCTGTCCCACAGGTACATCACCTCACGGTTCCTTCCGGACAAGGCCATTGACCTCGTGGATGAGGCTGCCGCAAAGCTGCGTCTTGAGATGAACTCCGTTCCGGAGCCGATTGCGGAGCTTGACAGCAAAATCCGTCAGCTGGAAATAGAGAAGGAGGCCGTAAAGCACGAGGACGTGTCCCTGAAACTTGACAAGATTGAGTCCGACCTCGCAGAGGCCCGCAGGCAGCACGCCGAGCTTCAGAAAAGGTGGGATGCGGAGAAGGGAATACTCAACGAAATCCAGTCCGACAGGGCTCAGATTGACGACCTGAAGGTTCAGGCAGCCGCTGCCGAAAGGGCCGGCGACTACGGTAAGGTGGCGGAGATTCGCTACGGCAAAATGGCCGGTCTCAAGCAGAGGGTGAGCGAGCTGGAAGCGAAGAAGAACTCCATCAAGGATCCGATTCTCAACGAGGCCGTGACGCCTTCAGACATCGCCGAAATCGTGGCAAGGTGGACGGGCATCCCTGTGAACCGTATGCTTGAAAGCGAGAAGGAGAAGCTCCTCAGGATGGAGGACGAGCTCCACAAGAGGGTCATCGGCCAGGATCAGGCCATCAAGGCAGTGTCCGACGCCGTAAGACGTTCCCGTGCGGGACTCCAGAACGAGAAGAGGCCTATCGGTTCGTTCATGTTCCTCGGAACCACGGGCGTAGGTAAGACCGAGCTGGCAAAGACACTCGCCGAGTTCCTGTTCAACGACGAGAACATGATTACGAGGATAGATATGTCCGAGTATCAGGAGCGTCACTCAGTGAGCCGTCTCGTCGGTGCGCCTCCGGGATATGTGGGCTATGACGAGGGCGGCCAGCTGACCGAGGCCGTGAGAAGGAAGCCGTATTCGGTAATCCTTCTGGACGAAATCGAGAAGGCTCACCCGGATGTGTTCAACATTCTTCTTCAGGTTCTGGACGATGGTCGTCTGACCGACAACAAGGGCCGAACGGTAGATTTCAAGAAGACCATCCTCATCAGGACCTCCAACGCCACGGTTGAACAGCTCAAGGCGACGATGCGTCCGGAATTCCTCAACAGGATTGACGAAATCATCACCTTCCAGCAGCTCAGCAAGGACGACATCCGTCAGATTCTCCATCTGCAGATGGACGCTCTCCGCAGGAAGCTGGACGAGAACGGGGTCGGCATCAGGTTCTCCGAGGCATTCGAGACCTACATGACGACCGAGGGCTACGACCCTGCCTACGGCGCCCGTCCTATCAAGCGTCTGATGCAGCGCGAGCTCGTGAACCTCATCGCCAAGGCCATCCTCGACGGTTCCGTAACCAAGGGCACGACGATAACCGTTGACGTAAAAGACGGACAAGTAGTCATAGGCGAAACCGCCTAAAAAGCGGATTGCCGCGTTGCTCGTCTTGCCAAAATCCTCACAACCATCAGGTTGCTGCGGTATTTGGCTTCACCGAGCGCCTTGCACTCCATCTTTTTATGCAATTTCGCCCTCCAAGCGACTTGACCAGGCAATTTAAGAAGCGCCGGGAATCAGCAATGGTTCCCGGCGCTTTTTTGTTTACGCCCAATACCACAGCAGGGCAACCGCATCAAATCTTAGCAGATTGCAGGATTTCGAGCAGGTAGTCTTG
>CAVBPI010000284.1:0-3903 GCA_963596955.1 bacterium
GACCGAGTGCTGCGCGGAGTACTACGCTCTCGGAGGCGGCTATCCGGATGCGCTCAAGGCTGAGGTTGCCGACGCGATGAAGGCCACCGAGGAGATTATGGGAATGAAGTTCGGTGACAAGACCAACCCTCTTCTCGTAAGCTGCCGTTCAGGCGCCCGCAGCTCAATGCCGGGCATGATGGATACGATTCTTAACATCGGCCTCTGCTCCGAGACGATTCCGGGCATGATTGCGAGGACAAACAACCCTCGTTTCGTATATGACGCATACCGCCGTCTCATCATGATGTACTCCGACGTCGTCATGGAGAAGGCTGAGGGTATCGAGCCGGAGGACGGAAAGGCTATCCGCCAGCAGCTCGACAAGATGATGGAAGACCTCAAGGAGGCAAAGGGCTACAAGTCCGACACTGAGATTACAGCTGAGGAGCTCAAGGACCTTTGCGACAAGTTCAAGGTCCGCGTGAAGGAAGTTCTCGGAGTTGACTTCCCTGACACGGCCGAGGCTCAGCTCTGGGGTTCAATCGGCGGCGTGTTCAAGTCATGGAACGGAAAGCGTGCCATCGCATACAGAAAGATTGAGGGCATTCCTGACGACTGGGGAACTGCCGTCAACGTGCAGTCAATGGTGTTCGGAAACATGGGCAACACCTCGGCTACCGGCGTAGCGTTCTCCCGTAACCCGGCGAACGGCGACAACAAGTTCTACGGCGAGTGGCTCATCAACGCGCAGGGCGAGGACGTCGTTGCGGGAATCCGCACTCCTAACCCTCTCAACGAGGCCACCAAGACCCCTCACAACGCAAATCTCGAATCTCTCGAAAAGGCTATGCCTGAGGTATATAAGGAACTTGACGAAATCCGTCTCCACCTTGAGCAGCACTTCAACGATATGCAGGACATCGAGTTCACCATTCAGGACGGCAAGCTCTGGATGCTCCAGTGCCGTATCGGAAAGAGGACCGGCCTTGCCGCGCTCAACATGGCGATGGATATGCTTGCAGAGGGCATGATTGATGAGAAGACCGCCGTCATGCGCGTCGCTCCGGCTCAGCTCGACGAGATTCTTCACCCTATCCTCGACCCGGCTTCAGAGAAGAAGGCAAAGGCAATCGCCAACGGCCTGCCTGCATCTCCGGGCGGAGCGGTCGGCGTGGCTGTGTTCTCTTCAGAGGCTGCCATGGCTGCCGCAGCGAAGGGAATCAAGGCCATCCTCATCCGTGAGGAGACTTCCCCTGAGGATGTCGAGGGTATGCGTGCCGCTGCCGGTATCCTCACGATGAAGGGCGGTATGACCTCTCACGCCGCGCTCGTTGCACGCGGATGGGGCAAGTGCTGCATCGTTGGCTGCGAGGCCATGACCATTGACCTTGCCGCAAAGACCGCAAGCTTCAAGAGCGGCGCAGTCATCAAGGAAGGTGACGCTGTCAGCCTCAACGGCGCTAAGGGTCTTGTCTATGCGCAGAAGATTGACACCATGGACGCTTCCGAGAACCCGAGGTTCGTGAAGTTCATGGAAATCGTCGATAAATACAGGACACTCGGCGTGCGTACAAACGCCGACACTCCGGAGGATGCCGCACGCGCCCTTTCATTCGGCGCAGAGGGCATCGGCTTGTTCCGTATCGAGCATATGTTCTACGGAAAGAACTCCGAGACACCTCTTGCAAAGCTTCGCAAGATGATTCTTTCAAAGACTGACGACGAGCGCCGCGCTGCCCTCGCCGAGCTTGAGCCTTACATCAAGGCCGCGGTTAAGGGCACGATGAAGGTCATGGACGGCAAGCCAGTCACCTTCCGTCTCCTCGACCCGCCTCTCCACGAGTTCGTTCCGCAGGGACACGAGAAGAGGGAGGAGCTTGCAGAGGAACTTGGAATCAACGAGCAGGAAATCGAGAAGAGAGGCGAGTCCCTCCACGAGGTAAACCCTATGATGGGTCACCGCGGAGTGCGTCTGCACATCACATACCCTATGATTTCGGAGACACAGTTCCGTGCAATCTTCACGGCCGCTGCCGAGCTCATCAAGGAAGGCTATCATCCGAAGCCTGAAATCATGATTCCGGTCACCATTTCAGAGCGCGAGCTTAAGTTCCAGCGTGCAATCTGCGCCAAGATTAAGCTTGAGGTTGAAGGCGAGACCCACCAGACAATCGACTACAAGTTCGGTTCAATGATTGAGATTCCTCGTGCAGCCCTCACCGCTGACAGGATGGCCCGCACCGCAGAGTTCTTCTCATTCGGTACCAACGACCTCACCCAGATGACCTTCGGATTCTCACGTGACGACGTCGGAACCTTCATGGGCGACTACCTCGGCAACAAGATTCTTGACGCCGATCCGTTCAAGACCCTCGACACCAAGGCTGTCGGCAAGCTCATCGACTACGCCGTCAAGGAAGGCCGCGAGACCCGTCCGGACCTCAAGTGCGGTATCTGCGGCGAGCACGGCGGCGACCCTGCATCAGTCGAGTTCTGCTACAAGATTGGTCTGAACTACGTTTCCTGCTCACCGTTCCGCGTGCCTATCGCACGCTTGGCCGCAGCTCAGGCTGCTATTAAAGCTGAGAAGAAAGCCTAAATCCCTTTTAAGGTGATTTTTCTGTGAGGATGGCTAAGATTTTTTGGCCGTCCTCTTTTTTTTCTTTGAGGTCACTTGCCTGTCAGTAACCATCCGAAAAAGCGCGGAATATTTGGTGGTTTCAAAAATACTCGCCAACTTTGCTTTTACAAAACCGTCACAAGTGACACAAATGTAAAGTATGGTAAATACTCAAATAAAACGCGACATATATCTTGAACGGCTGATACGCCGAAGACATAATGGTAGGATTAAAATCGTCACAGGCGTTCGCCGAAGTGGCAAGACATACTTATTGTTCAATTTGTTCAGCTTGTGGCTAAAAGGGAATGGCGTTGATAACAGCCACATAATACAGATTAACCTTGAGGATCGACGAAATAAGGCATTGCGCGACCCGGATGCACTTCTTGAATATATTGACAGTAAGATACAAGGAGAAGCAATGCACTATGTTATGATTGACGAGATACAGCATGTGCCTGAGTTTGAAGATGTACTCAACAGTTATCTCAACATGAATAATGCAGATGTATATGTGACCGGCAGTAATGCGAAGTTCCTGTCAAAGGATGTCATAACGACATTCAGGGGGCGTGGTGATGAGGTACGTATCTATCCTTTGAGTTTCGGAGAATTTCATTCAGCAGTCAATCGCACTAAAGAGGAGGACTGGGCGGAATACATGCTCTATGGAGGCCTGCCTCAAACTGTCTTTATGGATAGTGCCGAGGAAAAGGTCACTTTCTTGAAGGGAGTTTATGAGGAAACATATCTACGTGACATAAAGGAGCGTTATGCCATTACGCGAGAGGAAGAACTGGAAATGCTGCTTGACATCATTTCCTCGACAGTGGGTAGCCTTACAAATCCTCGGAAACTGGCGAATACATTTGATACGCTGAAACATAACGACTTTTCAGCAATTACAATAAAGAAGTATTTGGAGTATGTCTGTGACTCTTTCCTTGTCGAAAAGGCTAATCGTTATGATGTAAAGGGTAAGAAATACATTGATACACCATATAAATACTACTTTGCAGATGTCGGTCTGCGCAATGCTCGCCTGAACTTCAGACAATCCGATAACAGCCATGTAATGGAAAACATCATATACAATGAACTTCGTATGCGAGGTTTTAATGTAGATGTTGGTGTTGTACCTGTTGTTGTTAGAGAGGAGGGACGCCAGGCACGCCGCCAATATGAAATTGACTTTGTTTGTAATCTCGGCAGTGCAAGGTATTATATACAATCGGCGTACCGTATGGAAAATGAAGAAAAGGTTGCGCAAGAGCAGGCGTCACTGCGAAATATAGATG
>CAVBPI010000285.1:0-1413 GCA_963596955.1 bacterium
GGGCGTGAAGCTTGTCGAGTTCCGACTGAGGCGTGAGGTTATCCACAAACTGCGGGACGGTCTTCGCGCCCTGCCGCTTGTCGATGAGCTCGATGACACGGTATGTGTATGCCACCGGCCCCTTCCGGACCACGATGGTGTCGCCGCGGTGCACCGCCTTGGACGGCTTGACGTCGGCGCCGTTCAGACGAATCTTGCCGCCGTTGCACGCATCGGTAGCCTCGCTGCGCGTCTTATAGGCGCGTATCGACCAGAGAAACTTGTCTATTCTTACCTCTTCCATACAGATTCTCATTACACCCGAATGGCAGGCTACTCCTCCGGGAGCTCCGCCGGAGCGTCGGGATTGATGTACTCGTCAACCTCCTCGCGAAGTCCGTCGGTGGCTTCAAGAAGAACGGTGTCCGGCGAGGTCGGAACGAGATAGAAATCAGGCATATCCGCTGGAATGAGGATTGTCTCGCCCTTGTGGAAGGCATAGACGTCCATCGCGTCGGTGCCGAATGCCGCGGCGGCCTTGCCGTCATCCGTGACAGGAACCTTAGGTACATTGACTGCAGCCGAACCGCTCACACAGACATAGACGATGTAGCTTCCGAACTGTTCCGGACTGATGCGCAGGGCAGCCTTCAGGTTCAGCCTGTTCACCGTGAACTGCGGGCACTGCACGAGCAGGTTGTTCACCTCGGACTCGTTCATGGAAGATGCCGGACGGTAGAGCGAAGGGTCGTACTGCCCGAAGTTGATGAGGTCAATGGCCTCTTCGAGGTGCATCTTGCGGGCCGTCGCCGGATTGTTCTCGCGTCCCCAGTCATAGAGGCGGAAAGTCATGTCCGACGACTCCTGAATCTCCGCGACGAGAATCCCGCCCTCCGCGGCATGAACAGTTCCCGGAGTGATGAAAATGGCGTCACCCTTCTTGGGATGAATCACATTCAGCAACTCGTGAGCCGTCCCGGCCTTGCAGGCATCATAGAACTCCTGCGCGGAAGTCTCCCGCCTGAAGCCCATATAGACCTTGGCGTCAGGCTTGGCGTCGAGGATGTACCAGATTTCAGCCTTTCCGAGAGAGTCGTATCTCTGCTCGGCCACCTTGTCGTCCGGATGAACCTGTACGGAAAGCTTCTGATGAATATCGAGGAACTTTATAAGCAGCGGAAACTGGCGGCCGAACCAGGCGTAGGCGGCGTCGCCGGTAATCCTGTCGAGATAGGTCTCCATGATGTCCCCTATCGTATTGCCGGCAAGCCAGCCGTTGCTCACGACAGAGTCCTGCTCGCCCATGTCGGCAAGTTCCCAGCTCTCCCCGATGAGGTCATTCTCCGTCAGATGAACCTCGTTTCCGTCCTCATCGGCCTCCACAAAGTCCTTCCCCAGAACCTTGATCAGCGAGTTCCCTCCCCAAACACGCCT
>CAVBPI010000285.1:1423-3879 GCA_963596955.1 bacterium
CGCCTTGACGCGATGGGGATGAACTTCAAAGGATATAACTGTTTCTTTCCCATTATATTACAAGCAGCTTAGTCAAAAGGATTTCAATAAATTATTAAATCCTCTTTCTCAACTCTTCGCCCTGCGCCTCATAGCCAGGCTTGTTAAGCAGCGCGAACATATTCTTCTTGTAAGCCTCCACACCGGGCTGGTTGAACGGATTCACGCCGAGAATATAGGCGGAGATTCCGCAGGCCTTCTCGAAGAAGTAGAACACCTCGCCGAGGTTGTACTCGTCAATCTTCTCGATGCTTACGCCGAGCTGAGGCACGCCGCCGTCGATGTGGGCGAGCTTGGTTCCGAGTTCAGCCATGGCGTTGCATTCCTCCACGTGCTTGCCGGCGAGGAAGTTCAGCCCGTCAAGGTTCTGCGCGTCGCTTTCGATGACAACGCTGCGCTGCGCCTTCTCCACGGTGATGACCGTCTCCATCAGCATACGCACGCCGTCCTGAATGTACTGTCCCATTGAGTGAAGGTCGGTCGTGAATCTTACGGAAGCCGGGAATATGCCCTTTCCGTCCTTGCCCTCGGACTCGCCGTAGAGCTGCTTCCACCACTCGCCGAGATACTGGAGCTTAGGATTGTAGGAAACGAGAATCTCGACTGCCTTGCCGTGCTTTGCGTGAAGGAGGTTCCTCATCGCGGCATACTGGAGCGCAGGGTTCTCCTCTGACGGAACGGCGCAGGCCTTTTCCATCGCCGCGGCGCCCTCGAGCATCCTGCGGACATCGAATCCGGCAAGGACAATAGGAAGAAGACCGACCGGTGTGAGCACCGAGAAGCGGCCTCCGACATTGTCCTCGATGACGAATGTCCTGTAGCCTTCCTGGGTTGAAAGCGACTTGAGCGCCCCGCGATGGGCGTCAGTAACTGCCACGATGCGCTGTGCGGCCTCGGCCGTGCCGTATTTGCCCTCGATGTACTGCTTGATGATGCGGAATGCCACCGCCGGTTCCGTGGTCGTGCCTGACTTTGAAATCACCACCGTAGCGACATTGCGCTCGGCGACGAGGTCCATCAGCTCGGCAATGTATTCCTCCGAAAGATTGTTTCCCGCAAAGACGATTTCTGGAGCGCCGCCCTTGTCCGCGAACTGCTTTGTAAAAGAGTGTGACAGAGCCTCAAGGGCGCATTTCGCACCGAGGTATGAGCCTCCGATTCCTATCACGACGACGAGGTTCACGCCCTTCGCCTTCCAGTCGTCACGGATTGCCTCGCACTCGGCGATGAGCGACTCCGGTGTCTGTGAAGGCAGGTGCTTCCATCCGAGAAAATCATTTCCCGCGCCGGTCTCGTCCTCAAGAACCTTGAGGGCATCGATTGCCTTCTGTGTATATTCCTTAACTTCTGCGTCGTTTACAAAGGAGCCGCAGCCTCCCATATTAACCTTTAACATATTTGTATGTAATTATTTGTAATTCTCTGGTATCTTGGAGAAGATGGCATGAATGCGGTTCATGTCGAACTTCTCATCACGGCTGTAGTAGTAGAGTCCGTTCTGTTCCTGCTCAACATCGGTGAGCTGGGTGTAGCAGTAGCCGCAGATGTGCTCCGAAAGCGAGAGAAGAACGTCCGTCAGCCCCTCAAGACGGGTGTAGAACTCTTCGAGGGAACGCGGCGAGTTGCCGTAGCCCCAGGAAACGCCCGTGTTGTTGGCGGCAGCCTTCATGTCCTCCTCGTTCGTCCACTTGATTCCGCCGTACTCGTCAAATACATAAGGCATCTTGCCGTCATATTCCGGATAGTCGTATGTTCTGGCGACTGCCTCGCGGTTGAATCCGTAGTTCTTCGCGAAGAGCCCGCCGTTGTTGTGACGGTTCTTGTATGTGAAGAGCTTGCCGTCATTCCAGACAATATTGCGGAACTTTTCCGGATTCTGCTCATAGCCGTGACCGGTCCAGATGTCCGTGCGGACGAGTATTCCGCCGCTGGCAGAACTTACGGGACGGGTCGGGTCGAGCTGCTTGGTGAGCGCATAGACATCCTCCATGAAGCGCGGGAACTGGATGTTGTCCGGTGCCCATTCCTCGTTGGTAGGAGTCCAGACGATGATTGAAGGATGGTTGCGGTCGCGTACTATGATTTCGCCCCACTCGGTGATGAAATTCCTCGCGGTCTCCGGCTGGTTGGTGTCCATTCCCCAGCTTGAGCTTTCGCCCCATGTGAGGTAGCCGAGTTTGTCCGCCCAGTAGTGGAAGCGCTCCTCAAAGACCTTCTGGTGCAGTCTCGCGCCGTTGAATCCGGCCTTCATAGAAAGTTCGATGTCGTGGCGAAGAGCCTCGTCGGACGGCGCAGTCCACTGGCTGTCAGGATAATAGCCCTGGTCGAGGACAAGCCTCTGGTAGCGCGGGCTGTTGTTGAGATAAATCTTGTTGCCCTCAAGGTGAACCTTGCGCATTCCGAGATAGGAGCTGACC
>CAVBPI010000286.1:0-3865 GCA_963596955.1 bacterium
CCTCGGACTTCTGGTCTATGCGATAGGATGGACGATGTTCCTTCTTCCGCACAATCTCGTCGGCGGCGGCGTCTCGGGTATATCCGCAATCATCCAGTACGCGACGGGAGGGCATATCCCCATGGGATGGAGCTATTTCGTCATAAACGTCGTTCTTCTCATTTTCGGAATCGCTATTCTCGGCAAGGGATTCGGATGGAAGACGGTCTATGCGATTGCATATACATCCGTGATACTCAACCTGTTCCCGAAAATTATTCCTATGGAGTTCCTCTCCGAGCTTTCTGATGCAATAGGACCGCTGCTCTGCACCGTGCTCGGCGGCGTGTTCTCCGGAATCGGAATCGGCTCAAGCATATCTCAGGGCGGCTCCAGCGGCGGAACGGACATCATCGCGCTGATTGTCTGCAAGTACCGCAACGTGTCTCCGGGCAAACTTATTCTTGCAATGGACGTCGTGATTATCTCCGCCTCCCTGTTCTGCCCGTCGTACAAGCCTGACGGGACCGAGGTCGAGCTTGTCCACAAGATTGCCAACGCGGCCTACGGCCTGATTCTCATCACCGTGAACAGCTACACCATAGACCTCTTCCTTTCGGGAATGAAGCAGTCGGTGCAGGTGTTCATATTCTCGAAGAAATACGGAGAGATTGCCGACGCGATTGCCTACGAGCTCCGGAGGGGAGTCACGCTTTTCCACTCCATGGGATGGTACAGCAAGCAGGAAAGCAATGTGCTGATGGTCGTGGCGAGAAAGGCTGACCTGAGCATGCTCATGAGGTATGTCAAGGCGATAGACCCTGATGCCTTCCTGTCGGTTTCCAATGTCATGGGAGTTTTCGGGCTCGGATTCGACCAACTGAAGGGCAAGAGCCTGGACAGCAGGAAGGTCGAGGCGGATGAATCCCGGTCGTCCATAACAAAATAATCGGAAAATAAAAACTCAATTACTTGCAATTTTGCAACAGTTTCCATCTTTTTTCCGGAGGCTGTTGCATTTATCTTTGCATCCGTAACGGGCGGAACGTTCCGTATAGGATAAAATGCAACTAGATAAAATGCAATAAATTGAGCGATATGATTTCTCTGTCTCTTTCCATCATCGTGCTGTCAGCAGTGGCAGCTTCTTTTCTGGCGGCGCTCTTCCGGCCGGGATTTGTCGTCGGTCGCATCAGGCTCAATGACTTCATGAGGAACTCGCCGGCTGTCGCGTCCGTGCTTGGCATGGGCATGATGCTGTCGGCTCTGGACCTCGCTCTCGGCTTCCATGAACGGATGGTCGCGGACCTGAGCCTTGCCGTGCTCCCGCTTGTCGTGCTTCCTTCAGGCGCGGAGCGGCGTGACCGCGTGCGCTTCTGCCTTTTCGTTCTGGCGCTCGGGCTGGTATCCCTGCTGTGCAGCGTCGCCTGCGTTTCGGGTCGGATGCCTGATTCTGCGGCCTATCTGCACCCGCTTTCGGTCTGCCTCGCGGCGGTCCTTTCCTTCGCCGGCTTTCTCGGCCATGATATGAGCCGTCTCAGGTCCTCGCCGGAGTCATTCACTCTGCTGTCTGTCTCCGGATTCACGTCGGACATCCTCTACATCTGCGCTACTGTCCTGCTCCTCGCGTTTTCGGCGATGTCCTGCTGGATGTCCTCCGTCTCCGCGGGAGAGCATCGGGGGCTGACGGAGGCGATTGACACGGCGTGCTTTGCCGGAGTCAGCACAGTGCTCGTATGCAGCCTTTTCCGCCGCGCCGGAAGCCGCCATTTCCTCTTTCTCGAATGGTTTGAACGCCGGCTTTCCCGAGAGAGGGAGACCTGCATGAGCGACAGGGGCATCCGGACGGACAGAAAGGAGAACCTCTACCGCAATGTCTTCAGCCGCATCGAGGAATACTTCCGCTCGGAGAGTCCCTACCTCGACATAGAACTGAACATCGGCGAGGTGTCGGAACGGGTGTTCACTAACAAGGTCTATGTCTCCCGGGCCATCAGCGAGTGTTCCGGAAGCAACTTCTGCCAGTATGTGAACGGCTACAGAATCCGTTATGCGATGGACTGTTTCCGCAGGAATCCGTGCCTGAAGGTGTCTGACCTGTCGGCCATGTCGGGCTTCCGGACGGTGGCTTCCTACAACATGGCCTTCCGGCGGATTGTCGGTGAGCTTCCTTCAGAATGGATGAGGCGCACGGGCGGGGTCATCCGCCGGAACGCGGCAAAGCTCGGCGCGGCTGCTCCGGTCATGCAGGCGGTCTGAAGGATTCCCGGCAGCCTTCGGTCAGTGAGTCTTCGCGCTTGCTTCCCGTCTTGCAGGTTTCGACTATTAGATGTATCTTTGCAGTCCGTCCGGAGGCTGCCGCTCCCGGAACTTCACCACTTAAACACAGTTTCTTCCTATGGCGGACGAAAAGATAATTTTCTCGATGAACGGCGTGGGCAAAGTGCTCCCGCAGAACAACAGGGTAATACTCAAGGACATCTACTTGTCATTCTTCTATGGCGCCAAGATCGGCATCATCGGTCTGAACGGTTCCGGAAAATCGACTCTCATGAAGATTATCGCCGGCATAGAGAAGCAGTATCAGGGCGAGGTCGTGTGGGCTCCGGGCTATTCCGTGGGCTATCTTGAGCAGGAACCTCAGATGGATCCGAACAAGACGGTGCTCGAAGTGGTGCAGGAGGGCGTGCAGGAAGTCATGGATGTGCTGAAGGAGTATGAGCAGGTGAACCTGAAGTTCTGCGAGCCGATGTCGGACGACGAGATGACCGCGCTCATAGAGCGGCAGGGGGAACTGACGGAGAAAATCGAGCACCTTGGCGGATGGGAGATTGACGCGAAGCTCGAAAGGGCGATGGACGCGCTCCAGTGTCCTCCTTCCGATGCCGTGGTGGCTAACCTCTCCGGCGGGGAGCGGCGCCGGGTGGCGCTTTGCCGGCTGCTTCTTCAGCAGCCTGACGTGCTGCTTCTCGACGAGCCGACCAACCATCTCGACACGGAGTCAATCCAGTGGCTGGAGGAGCACCTGCGTCAGTACAAGGGAACCGTCATAGCCGTGACCCATGACCGCTACTTCCTTGACAACGTGGCCGGATGGATTCTTGAGCTCGACAGGGGAGAGGGCATTCCGTGGAAAGGCAACTACTCCTCTTGGCTTGACCAGAAGAGCAAGCGCCTCGCTATGGAGGAAAAGCAGGAGAGCAAGCGGCGCAAGACTCTCGAACGTGAGCTTGAATGGGTCAGGATGGCTCCGAAGGCCCGTCACGCGAAGTCCAAGGCCCGTCTCGGCGCTTACGAGAAGCTTTCCGCCGAGGACGGACGCGAGAAGGAGGCAAATCTTGAAATTTATATCCCGAACGGACCTCGGTTGGGAAACAAGGTCATAGAGTTCCACGATGTTTCAAAGGCCTACGGTGACAGGCTTCTGTTCGAGCACCTCTCATTCGTGCTCCCTCCTGCAGGAATTGTCGGAGTCATAGGTCCTAACGGCGCCGGCAAGACGACCTTGTTCCGCCTCATCATGGGACTGGAGAAGCCTGATTCCGGGGAGATTGTCATCGGAGACACCGTGAAGCTCGCCTATGTCGATCAGCAGCACAAGAGCATAGACCCGGACAAGACTGTCTATGAGACGATTGCCGAGAACTCGGACTTCGTGAAGCTCGGCAAGAGGGAGGTTCCGGCGAGGGCATACGTATCCCGGTTCAACTTCAGCGGCTCCGATCAGGAAAAGCTCTGCGGCGTGCTCTCCGGCGGCGAGCGCAACCGCCTCCATCTCGCTCTCACCCTCAAGGACGAGGGCAACGTGCTTCTTCTTGACGAGCCGACCAACGATGTCGATGTGAACACCATCCGCGCCCTTGAGGAGGGGTTGGAGAATTTTGCC
>CAVBPI010000287.1:0-3860 GCA_963596955.1 bacterium
CGTATGTCCTCCTCGATGAGCACATCCGAGTTCCTGCCGTCAGCGTTGATGACCGTCACCGCATCGCCCAGATTCTCAGACAGTTCCACGCAGCGCTCCTTGTTGCTGTCGATAATCTTTATCTGGCTTGCCTGCCCGACGAGCTGACGCGCGACCATCTCCGCGGTGTGGCTGCCTCCGAGAATCATGACCTTATCGACTTCGAGGTTCACCGCGCCGATGAGTTTCATCAGCATCTGCGTGCCTTCACGTTTCGAGATTATATAGACGAGGTCGTGATATTTGAACAGTGTATCGACTTTCGGGATGATGGTTGAGTTGTTGCGGGATATGGCCACGACGCGGAACTGAAGCTCTTCCGACGTCGCATGGCGGCTGAGGTCGAGCACGTTCATGTCCAGAAGAGGGGAGTCGTCCTCCACCTTGAACACGGACATCTGAACCCTGCCCCTCGCGAAGTCCATCGAGTCCGTGGATGCGTTGTGACGCAGCAGATCGACGATTTCGTTCGCGGCAATCTTCTCCGGATAGAAGAGCAGGTCAATGCCCATCTCCGTGAATATGTTCTTGTTCTCGAAGGACAGATATTCCTCCGTATTGACGCGGGCGGTGACCTTGCGGCTGCCGAGCTTCTTCGCGAGGATTGCGCTGACGATGTTCACGTCCTGCGATTCCGAAGGGTTGACCGCAATGAACAGGTCCGCCTCCGGCACTCCGGCCTCGCGCAGCACCCCGATTTCCGACGACTTCCCATTGACGGTCACGATGTCCGCAATAGCCGACAGGCTGTCCAGCCGGCTCTGTTCGCTGTCTATGACGGTTATGTCATTGGATTCGTTGCTCAGCATCTTTGCCAGATGCGAGCCGACTTCCCCCGCTCCTGCAATAACTATCCGCATAATAATTAACTATGTTTTATCCTTTCTCCCGCCAGTCCCTCTTCCGGGCAGAGGAGGGGTTGTGCAGTTATAAGTGTATCTTCAGTCCGAGCAGTGCCCTCGGAATCATGCATCCGCTGTAAAGCCCTGCCACAGAATGCGTTTCGTGACAATGCCTTTTGTCTGCCGCATACACACCATCGTCCTTCACGCCCCGTTTCCCGTCATGTTTCCCGGCGATGAGCCTTGCGGCATCCCTGTGCGCCCTCCATACCGCACTGACATAGTCCGTCCTGAAGGACAGCAGGTAGGCCGCGGCCGCGCATCCGTCCAGAATCTTCCGGAAGAAAATCCTCACGGCTGCCTTTCGCCGTCCGACTGTTCGCGCGAGGTTGTTGTCGAGCAGAAGCAGGTTGTTCCTGGAGTTGAGGTAGAGCTTCTGCGGCGAGTTCTGCGGCAGCGTCCCTCCTCCGAGGTGAAAGACGGTAGATTCCGGAACGACGGTCACCTTCCTGCCTTCAATCTGTATCCTCCAGCACAGGTCAATCTCCTCCATGTGCGCGAAGAACCTGTCATCCAGTCCTCCGAGAGCCTTCCATACCGAAGCCCTGACCATGAGGCAGGCTCCGGTCACCCAGAGCACGTCCGCCGGCGCGTCATACTGGCCTCGGTCAGTCTCCACCTTGCCCATCACGCGCCCGCGGCAGAACGGATAGCCGAAACGGTCAATCAGTCCGCCTGCGGCTCCGGCGTACTCGAACTTGTCGCGCTCGTACCAGCTGTGCAGCTTCGGCCCGCAGGCCCCGCATTCCGGGTGGGCTTTCATCCATTCCACAAGCGGCCGCAGCCAGCCGCGCGTGACCTCTATGTCCGAGTTGAGCAGCACGAACAGGTCGTATTTCATGCCGTCATGTCCGACGGCTCCGCATTTCCCGGCCTCGGCGGCGCTTGCGGTCGGATTCTCCTCCAGTTCCTTGAGCGCGCGGTTGTAGCCGCCCGTGAAGCCGTAGTTTTTCGCGAGTGGAATTCGGCGTACAGAGGGGAACTCCTCGGCCACCATCTCCATCGAGCCGTCTGTGGAGGCGCTGTCCGCGACAACAATTTCTGCCCAGTCATCCGCGGCATCCGGCAGCTCTGAATCTGTGCCGTTGTTGTCATTGGTATGGTTGCCGTCATTGAACGCGGCCACGGACTCAAGCAACGGGGGCAGAAACCTCCGCAGGTAATCCACTGTGTTCCAGTTCAGTATGACGACGGCAACTTTCATCGCGCAAAGATTTCTCGACTTCGTTTCACTCCGCTCGAAATGACAATCGTGGGTGTTTGGGCACTCCGCTCGAAATGACAATCGTGAGTGTTTGGGCACTCTGCTCGAAATGACAATTGTGAATGTTTGGGGCGTTATGTTTGAAGTGATGGACGAGTTTATTTTACTTGCAGTCGCAGTTGTCACCGCATCCGCAGGCTTCTCCGTCGCCACATCCGCAGTTTTTGTCGCTGCCGCAGCCTTCGCATCCGCCTTCGCCGCAGTTTCCGCCGCATCCGGAGCATCCTCCCGCGAGCTCGCCGTGCAGCCCCTCCTTGATTTCCTTCTCGGTCGCCGGACGCACGCTCACAATCTCACCCTTGAAGTTCAGGGTCTTCCCGGCCATCGGGTGGTTCACATCGACCTTCACGGTCTTAGCCTCCACCTTGACAATCTTTGCCGGAACAGGCTGCCCGTACTGATTGACGAGAGTTATGTTTGAGCCTTCCACGAGCAGGTCATGGCGAATCTTGCCCTCCTGATCCGAGAATGCCTCCACAGGCAGATCGACAATCATCTTCGGATCCACCTTTCCGTAACCCTCCTCAGGCGTCAGTGTGAATTCGAACTTGTCACCGGCCTCAAGCCCCGCGACTTCCTCCTCAAACTTAGGCAGCAGATACCCCATTCCGTGAATGAAGTCCAGAGGCCTCTCCACGGTGCATTTGTCAACAATCTGCCCATCAACATTCAGCTCATAAGTCAGAGCCACAACAGTGTTCTTTTCTACTTTCATATTTCCTTTATTTTAATATATTCAAAATTATAGGCTTCGCCGAAATGAGTACGTCGCCTTGAATGCAGCAGCGGCTTCGCCCTCTTCGCAAACAAGCGTCGGCTTACGCCGAAAAGCTTACGCCGTCAAATGCCGTCGTCGGGAGCCGCCACCGGCCGCAGTCCCTCGCGTCGTCGCCGACGGCAAGAAGGCTGTTCCAGAGGTCGGGAATGTTCCCCGTAATCAGCATCTCGCGGAACGGACTCCCGAGCTTCCCGTCCTCAAAGCGGAACCCCGACACTCCGAAGGAATAGTCCCCGGTCACGGGGTTGCAGTTCCCACCGTTGAACTCCGTCACATAAATCCCGTCCCCGCATCCGCGCAAAATATCTTCCAAAGTTAGCCTTTTTTCGTCACAATCCAAACGGGCGCATCTTCCGGCCGTTCCGGCCGTTTCTCCGGCCCGTACTCTGGCAATCCTCGCCGCCATATCTTCTGAACACCAGCTCCCGAGAACCGGCCGCGAGATGTCCTCCACCGTAGGTTCCAAACCGGTCTTGTTCGCCATGTAGGTGTTCACGAAATAGTTTTCAACCACGCCCTCCCGTATCAGGGGCAGGTTGCGCGTGGCCACTCCTTCCGAGTCGAACAGCCGCGCCCCGGCTCTGCCTCTTTCCCGGGCCATGTCCGTGAACGTGAGCCCTTCAGAGAACACTTTCTTTCCGCGGCAGCCGCACAGGAACGACATCTTCTGCTGGATGCTCGAAGCGCTCAGGGCGCTGACGATAGGGTTCAGCAGCTTGGAACCGACATTCCCGTCAACCACCATCCTGTAGCACCCTCCGGGCACCGGCCTCGGGTTCATGGAAGCCAGCGCCCTTTGAAGCGCGGTCTCCGCGCAGCTCTCCGGGTGAATCCCCGAGAGGAACGCCGAGGAGTCCCACCAGTAGGAGCTGAAGCG
>CAVBPI010000288.1:0-1663 GCA_963596955.1 bacterium
CCTCAAGAGCGACCCGTTTCTCCAGAACGCCTACAGGGA
The DNA here is from genome assembly GCA_963596955.1 of bacterium. GTDB lineage: Bacteria > Bacteroidota > Bacteroidia > Bacteroidales > UBA932 > Cryptobacteroides. The sequence goes on from CAVBPI010000288.1 coordinate 40, forward strand.
CCACTTCGACCTCGGTGCCGGCGGAACTCTCTACTACACGACTAATTCGGACGTGAATCCCAAGACCACTTATGAGTACGCGAGGCTTCAGGCCGACATTTCCGGCAATGTCCTGAGCATCTTCAAGCCGCTCATGTCCAAGGACGGCAACGGCTCCGGAATGATCTGGAACACGCCGTATTCGCAGTATGTCCGCGCGGAGCTGACGCTCGGCAAGACATGGCGCTTCGGCAAGGATGACAAATACGGTTTTGCGACAAGGGTGCAGGCCGGCGCCGGATATGCCTACGGGAACTCTTCCGCGCTGCCATTCGAAAAGCATTTCTATGCTGGAGGAGCGAACAGCATGCGCGGATGGCAGGCACGCAGCCTCGGTCCGGGTCTCGCCGTGAAGGACACGACTTTCGTGATTCCGAACCAGACGGGCGACATGAAGCTGGAGGCGAACGCCGAGTACCGCTTCCCGTTGTTCTGGATGTTCTCCGGCGCGGTCTTCATAGACGCCGGCAATGTCTGGAACCTGAAGGCCTCCGCCTCCGACCGCAGCGACGACGCTTCCCGTCCCTCACACATCAACGGCACCACTCTCTGGACCGGCATGGCGATGAACTGGGGACTCGGCCTGCGCCTCGACCTTGATTTTCTAATCCTCCGCATCGACTGGGGGCTCCGCCTCCACGACCCCGTCCGAAAACGCGGATCCTGCTGGCTCCAGCCCGAGCAATGGTTCCAACGCAACGGCTACGCGCTGCATTTCGGCGTCGGTTATCCGTTCTAACGAACGGATAACCTAAACCGTCTAACCCCTGTCGGCGAAAGCCGACATCCCCTATTAGGGGGGGAAGGTGGTTATTTCTTGTAGTATTTCGGCCAGAGGGCGGAGAGGCGGGCGGAGATTTCGCTTTCCTTTTTGTTGTCTGCGGGGCCTGCAGGTAGGATTTCAGCTTGTCCTCCTGAGGGTTGGCGGCCGGTTCGTAGAACACCGTTCCCTCCAGGCCTTCCGGCATGAATTCGAGGTCGGCGAAGTGGCCGGGATAGTCGTGGGCGTACTTGTAGCCGTCGGCGTAGCCTAGTTCCTCCATCAGTTTGGTCGGGGCGTTCCGCAGGTAGAGGGGAACTGAGGCGGTCTGGGTCTGTCCGGCAAGTTCAAGTGCCTTATTGATTGCCATGTAGGCGGAATTGCTTTTAGGAGAAGTTGCGAGATAGATGGTCGTCTCGGAGAGCGGGATGCGGGCTTCGGGCATGCCTATGCTGTGGACTGTCTGGAAGCAGGCGTTGGCAAGCAGAAGGGCGTTCGGGTTGGCGAGGCCTATGTCCTCCGCCGCGAGTATGCAGAGCCGGCGCGCGATGAAGAGCGGGTCCTCGCCGCCCTTGAGCATCCTTGCAAGGTAATAGACGGCGGCGTTCGGGTCGGAGCCGCGCACGGACTTGATGAACGCCGAGATTATGTCGTAGTGCATCTCGCCGCCCTTGTCATATATGGCCATGTTCTCCTGAAGGCTGGCAGTCACCAGAGCGTTATTGAGCACAATCTCGTCGCCGCTCTTATGCGCAGAGACGATTATGTCAATGATGTTGAGCAGCTTGCGCGCGTCGCCTGATGAGTAGCGGAACAGGGCGTCGG
>CAVBPI010000288.1:1673-2553 GCA_963596955.1 bacterium
CGGTCTCATCAACGCGGATTTTCATGCTCTTCAGAACAGAGTCCTCGGCAAGCGCGCGGACCAGCAGCTCGTTCAGATCCTCCTTGTCGAGCGACTTGAGCACAAACACTTGACAGCGCGAGAGAAGGGGAGTGATGACCTCAAACGAGGGATTTTCGGTCGTGGCTCCTATGAGCACGACCGTACCGTCCTCCACGGCGCCGAGAAGCGCGTCCTGCTGAGACTTGCTGAAACGGTGAATCTCGTCGATGAACAGCACGGGGGCTATCCCGCGGCCGAAAAGTCCCTGAGACTTGGCCTTCTCGATGACCTCGCGCACCTCCTTCACGCCGGCGCTCACAGCCGAGAGCGTGAAGAAATCTCGGCCCGCCGACTTCGCCACAATGTTCGCGAGCGTAGTCTTTCCCACTCCCGGAGGTCCCCAGAGGATGAATGAGGTAAGGTTTCCGCTCTCAATCATGTTACGCAGCACGCATCCCTTGCCGACAAGATGCTTCTGCCCCACATAGCCGTCAAGGCTGTGGGGACGCATTCTTTCCGGAAGTGGTGCTGCCATAATTTAATCTATCTTCTTTGCATAGACGCGGCGACGTTTATGCTGCTCCCGCTCAAAGTCCTTCCACATCGCCTGGATGTTGTCGTTAGTCTCAAGCTCGGCGGTCGTCTCCGCATACTTGAAGCCCATGGCCTTGAGCCGAGGGTAGAGGTCGGTCACGAGTACGGCGTTGAGCCCCTTGCCGCGATAGTCCTCGCGCACGCCGACCAGAAGCATATCAATCGTGTCGCCCGGCTTCCAGAAAATGGCCTTGAGGAGGTGATACCATCCGAACGGGAACAGCTCGCCGTTGCACTTCTGAAGCGCCTCCGAGATGTCCGGCAT
>CAVBPI010000288.1:2587-3845 GCA_963596955.1 bacterium
CCGTAAAGCTTGTAGTATGTCTCATTGATGAGCTTGAAGAACTTGCGGCCGTAATTCTCCTTGTTAATCATCCGGCGCGTCACCTTCCTCACGTTCAGCTTGTTCTTGGAAATGACCAGATCCGCGAACTTGTAGTAGCGCTCCGGCAGTTCCTCCGGAATCGTAATCCTGTACTCCATCCAGTCCGTCTCCTTCGTGTAGCCGAGCTTTTCGAGAATTTGCGGATAATAAGGATAGTTGTAAATCCCCGGCAGTGTGGCGAGACGGTCGAATCCCTCGACGAGCATACCCTCGGGGTCGAAGTCCGTAAAGCCGAGCGGCCCGGCAATCTCAGTCATCCCGCGTTCCTTTCCCCACGCCGCGACGGCATCGAGCAGTGCCTTGGCAACCTCCTCGTCATTGATGAAGTCAATCCATCCGTAGCGAACCTGCTTCACTTTCCAGCTCTCGTTCGCGCGGGAATTGATGATGCCCATGATCCTACCCGCGAGCTTCCCGTCCTTATAGGCGAGGAACATCTGCGCCTGACAGAAATCAAACGCCCCGTTCTTCTTGGGGTCAAAAGTGTTGTAGTCGTCCGAAATGAGGCTCGGAGCATAGTATTTGTCACCCTTATAGAGGTCATTTGCGAAATGAATGAAGTCCTTGAGTTCCTTTTTCGTCTGGACTTTGCGAATTTCTACTGACATATCTTCTGTTGTTATTTGTTATCGTGTTCTCAAATTCGAGGAAATATTATTTCGTCGCGTACTGTCCGTGATATTTTCCGAACATTATGTTTATTCCGTAAGTCACCGATGTATTGACGCGATTGATAGGAATGAACTGCGGAGAAACATTGAGCATAGGGATAAATGAATCCGTGCCCATGAAGAAGTTGAATCCCGTGAGATGGAAAGTGAGGGCGAAGCCCGCCGAATGTCCGAAAGTCGAATATGCGTAGTTCGTGGCCACGCTGAACCAGTTCGTCGGGTTCACGTTGAGAGAGAGCCGTCCTTCGCTCCATGTATATATTCCCGCAATCTTCGTCGTCGAAAGCAGTCCCACGGACATCCTCCTGTAGAACGGCATTCTGTACTCCAGGCCGACATAAAGCGTCGGGTCGAGCATCAGAACCTTATTCACGCGATTCTCGTCCCGATTGAAGTCCAGACACTTGAGGAAAGTCTCTCCAAGATTCTCGTCAATGTCCTCGCCGCTCTTCACGACATATGTCTTCTTTGGATTGCCGTCCGCATCCCTTGCCGCCGAAGCCGCG
>CAVBPI010000289.1:0-3087 GCA_963596955.1 bacterium
GTGAATTGCTTTCAAATTTAGTATCTTTGACAGACTGAAAACATCATTCCAGTTGAGCGAGTATATTACGCTTGAGTTGTGAATTGCTTTCAAATTTAGTATCTTTGACAGACTGAAAACATCAGAGTCAAGATAAACACATGATTCACAGAGCGTTGAGCATGGTTTTCAGAGAATAAAATCTCGGTCATCAAAAGGCCGAGATTTTATTTTTGTATATACTTTCTGTATCCTACCGACACCTTTGAAGAAACTCATCCGCAGTCAAAGCCTCAAGCGAAAGGCCGGAAAAGCCAGATTTATCTCTGGTCACAATTAAATCAGATCCACTCTTTAGCGCAGAATAGTACTGGATACTATCCTCAAAATCTTTGCGCCCGGAGGAAACTGACATTCTGACAACATAATCATCAACAGGGGAAACGGCTATGAGTTCCATTAGCTGCAATAGTTTTGGATACACGGCTTCCCAACCTAAGACCTTGCGTAAAACATAGGCCGTATTTACTATCGTTAAAGACGAGACGGCCAGAGTAACTTCTGAACGCTTCGCCAATTCAATGATTCCGGCGGCAGCCTCATAAAAAGGTACACGCTCAACACAAAAGTCAATGACAATGTTTGTATCCAGAAAAAGTTTCATTTTGCGAGTTCCTCCCACATTTTATCGGTTTCTGCCTCAAAGTCAAACCCTTCCGGAAGATGCCCCATAACCATACCCCTTACAGAGTCAGAGATTTCAAAATCCTTGGGAATCTTAGGATATGACACATTTGCTTCCTTATGAGACAATGTTTCCTCATGGACATCGGCCATAAGCCTGTCTGCCAGCCATTGCTTATTATCCCTATCAAGATTGGACAGCATCATATAAATCTCACTGATGGACAATGTATTCATAATTTTCATTCCTTTGAGACAAAGATATTTCATTCAATGCAGAAATCCAACAGTTAAAGCGATACAATCGGCAAATTTTCAGAAAAGTTCCAACTGGACCTCGGCACCGGAAGGGAGTTCCTGAACCTTCTTGGCAAGAAACAATTCCATAGAGCCGAACTGCTTGTCAGTTATCGACAGGACTCCAACCTGCCCTTTCGGAGGCAGGAAGGACTTGACGCGCCTTATGTGAACCGCGGCGTTCTCCGAACTCGGGCAATGACGCATATATATTGAGAACTGAAACATGATGAAGCCATCCTGTAAAAGGTTCTTGCGGAAATCGGCCGCGGCTTTCCGTTCCTTTTTCGTGTCGGTCGGCAAATCAAAGAATACGAGTACCCACATAACTCTATATTGGCTGAAACGCTCAGTCATGGTAGCCTGTTTTATGTCATCACCGGATAAACAATCTTCCGTACATCGCCTACGAAACATTTGGCAAGCGAGGCTGTGGTTGTCGAAACCGCAACCATCAGAGGACTTGTATGCCCTTCAATGTTTACGTCGAGTACAGGTATTGACAGCAGCCTTACTTTAGCTGCCTTCGTCAGCGAACAGTCCCCGGTCTCGTCGATTATATTCAGGATCAGTCTGTCAACATAGGGGCGATAAGGCTCCATTATGTCATCTGCCAGGCAGTAGGCATTGTAGCGGTTATGGTGATGGATTCCCAATGTCGGGAGCAGACCGCTCATCACGAGCGCACGTGCAACTACCGCACGCAAGACAGCATAGCCGTAATTGAGCAGTCCATTGGGTTCGTCTCCAAACTGTCCGCGAAGAAAATCCGGATTGTCAGGAAAAATTGTCTTCCAATAATATGCCGCCGCACGGGCCTCCATGTTTTCCGAATCACCGGACTTGACCTGCCCCGACCACGCTCTCATATTATTATGTTCTTTTCCCGTAGAATACGCAAGAACGGCAGCCTGGTTCGCAATCTTTGCCTGAATCGTCTGCTGCCAGAGCTGTTTGCGGAGCGGCACGGAAGAATCTATCTGGTTTCTGAATCGTTCATTCTGCACAGTATGGCCTGACAAAGGTAAAAGCAGGCCTACCGGCATATGGCTGCCATCACAAGTTATGACAGCACATCCGTTTTCAAGCAGCTTTTCAAGAACCCCTTGAGTCACCGTTATCTGCCTATGGTCAAGAACAACAATGCCGACATCCTCTATCGGAATTGTCCTTGTCACAAATGCTTCGGCACTATCCGAAGAATCCCCCGGCTGAGACTTCATGACCAGCTGCTCCAGCCGCAAAGACAGATAGGCCGGGTTCCCGAAATATAGAGTCTTCTTTATCATGGTTATGGTAGATTGGGTTAATACTCACCCACCGCCACAATCTCTCCCAAATGATTTATCCTTACTTTGACGACACCTTTGAGGTTATTCGTAGTCTGTATTCGTTTCCATGTCACATTCCTAAGATTAACCGGTTCTTCGACGTTCGTCTCCAAATGATGTCTGAAAACATAATACATTGTAGCCAACTTCTGAACTCTGAACAAATTAGGGCCTATCTGAGGATAATTCACCGGAGCCATCAGGTCAATCTCATTCGGGTCGAACCCGGTCTTAGGATTCGGGAACACGAAATATTCATTTCGCTTCATCGAAAAAAGAAACTTCCACCCCAAGTCCTGATTGTACTCACGGTCCACAACAGGAACTCCATCACAAGCCCTGGCTGTAGCTTCAAAGAAAGACACGACTTTCTCCTGCCAATTTCCTTCTGAATCGCAATATATGGCTATATGATGATTATTGCTGAGGCTGACATAATCTGACGGGACTCTATGCTCTGAACTGTCAAGAATAGTGTCTCCTACATTATCATGCTTGTCATGCAGCGGCGTGGCATTGCTCACTCCGGATATCGTAACCCTCCTTATCGCAATTCCCTTTTCCTTATTCAGCCATATCGGATTCTCGTCAAGGTTAGAGAATGCCTTTGCCGCATCTCCGCCGAACTCATCGAGCCTCGCCTTCAATATCGCCCGGACACCGGAATCAATAACCTTGTCAACTTTCAGGTCCTTGTCTATCCCCTTACGCTGCGTATATGTTTCCGTCATGGACAGGACCCCGACACGAGCAGGAACACATTCCGAATGAGCCGGATTCAACCACACAGGATTCT
>CAVBPI010000289.1:3097-3835 GCA_963596955.1 bacterium
ATTCTTATCAAGGCTGTTCTTCCCGCAAAAGGCCTTCTTCGGATCGCCTCCAAATTCACTCAAGCGGGCAAGCAGGGCTTCACGATGCGACTTTTTAGCGACTGCCATAATCTTGTATTCCGTAAATGCCGAACCGACTTTTTCTTCTGAGACCGCATAGCGGCGAATCTTGCCATAGACAGTCTCATTATGCAACTGTCCGCGAGGCGTCAGCTGAACCCTTCTGTTCGTGCCTCCCGCCCTTTTTGTCACGTTCGTGTTTCGCGTAACCACCTTATTCTTGGCCTTTATCGACACCAAAGCCGCCTCCAGATGGCGACGCGCCTCTGCCCTGAACTCGTCAAGAGGCATAGGAGGAAGGAACTTACCTTTATACATCTGGGTACGTTCAATAGTCCTGACAATCGAATTGAGTTTCACCGGCTCCATGGCACTCAGGTCTGCCAGCATATAATCATCAAGATTCACAAGAGCTTCGTCCCCGCAATCTTTTTGAATACGCGCATTCAGATAATTGAGATACTGGATATACGAACGCCTGGTAAACGCGATTGTCAGCGCATCCATGGCATGATGACGATGGTCGTTTCGTTTTGTCCAATCCTTAATATGTCTTATCCTGCGTCCGTCACGGTCTTCACGAATTTCTGTCAGGCCCAAGGCGTCGTACTTGTCCCAGTTCAGTTCCTGCATCACATTCACAAGCTGCCAGTCTTCACGAAGACGATCCGTCACGGA
>CAVBPI010000290.1:0-3800 GCA_963596955.1 bacterium
GTTTTGCGCCAATGTTATACAAAAAGGCGCATCCCACTGCAATCAAAAAAAAGTGAACGCTACCTCAGAATCTTCCTGATGCGCTTCTCTATGGCGGCAAGCATACGGCTGAAGCCGAGGTCGGTCGGATGGGTGCCGTCAGCGGTGGCGATGGAGTCAGTGCCGAGGAAGTCTGTGCAGTCAATGAAATGAATGTTCCTGTCCGTCTTCATTCGTCTGCTGACAACCTCACGCGCGGCGGCCTGTTTGGCGGACTCGACAGATTCCTTTGACCGGGAGAAATTGCGGGTCTCGCGCCGTTCGGTGTTGAGAAAAATCAGCGGAGTTTCAGGATGTGCGGCGCGGATGATGTCAACAAACTCGTCGAAACGGGCATATATCATGGCTGCGTCCGGATTTGAGAAAGCATCGAGGATGAAGGCGTCGGCATCAATGGTGGCAAGGAATTCGGCATAGCAGCGGTCAAGCCTGCTTTTCCCGGAGAAGCCCATATTCGGGCAATACCATCCGGTGCTGCGGCTAAGCTGTGCCGGCCATGTCATTCCGGCTCTCGACGAGGCCGCTCCGTGAGTGATGCTTGAACCGACGCAGACGACCTTTTTCCCGAAATTGTTTGGCAACGCCTCAACGGTCGAGCCCTCCGAAACACCGATTTCAAGGCTGAATGTCCTGTCATATATCGGAAGATACAGGAGGCATTCCTTCATTTCGGAAGTCATGTCAGCGACAAGCGTGGATTCATGGCGGCGGAAATCTCCTGTCATGCAGGGAGTTCCAACTCCTGCGAACACCCACCGACCGTCACGCCGTATGTAGAGGTCAAGCCCCTTCTGCCCTATCGCGGACATATTCACCCCGGCATTTTTACAGGTCGTGGTCCATCGTGCGCGGACGACGGGGGAATCGGTACTGAAATGCAGGAAAAGTCCTGTTGACTGGGCTGCATATTCGTTGATTCCGCCGTCCCCGAAATCAAAGGAGGGCGCGATGCGGGAAAGGAGCGTGTCGCAGCCTTCAGCCGGATGGCCGTATATTCCCAAAGACTTCGCATCAATATATCTAAGTCCCAAGTTCTTGCGGTCGGCGGCATTCACATACTCGATGTCGTCGGAAAGACGGATGTCACGCTCGGACGCGCCGACGGAAACGGTGTAGGTGTCGGAATCAATCTTCCATGAATGCGTGGCTGTGTCGTAGTGGGCAAAGGCATATTTGCTCATTCCGAGCGAGACCTTGCGGCTTTCTCCCGGAGCGAGGCTGACCTTCGAGAACTGCTTGAGTTCGCGGAGAGGACGCGGAACGGAAGGATTCCTTTGACCGACATAGACCTGCACGACCTCGGAGGCGGTGCGCTTGCCGTTGTTGCGGAGGACAAAGCTGAGCCTGACATTGTCGCCGTCCTGTTTCACGGAAAGGTCGGAATACTCGAAGTCGCCGTAAGTGAGGCCGTAGCCGAAAGGATAGAGAGGGGCGGTGCCGTTGCGGTCGTAGCCGCGGTAGCCGACGAAGATGCTCTCTTTGTAGGTGACGAGCTTCCCGTCCTTGTCCGCACGCTTCATGTGAGGAGCGTCAGGATAGTAGCTGGCATAGCATGGATTGTCCTCAAGACGGGTCTCGAAGGACATCGGAAGACGGCCTGACGGTGAAATCTCGCCGGAAAGAATCTTCGCGAGCGCCGTGCCGCCCTGCTGGCCGTAGTACCAGCCCCAGAGCAGTGCGGAGACCTTGTCCTTCCAGCTCGCGACCTCAACTGAACCGCCGGCACAGACAATGACTATAACATTGTCATTCAATGCACAAGCCTTGTCAATCAGCCTCAGCTGGTCTTCAGGAAGAGTGAAACTGCGGTCGCTGTTCTCCTTCTCGGTGGTCTTGTCAAAGCCGAGGGAAAGGATGACTGCGGAGGCCTTGCGAATCCTGTCCTCCGCGCCTTCCGGAATTGGGAGAATCCTGCTTTCTGGACCTTTCTGAGTCCGGTGCAGCCCTTCGTCGATGCTTTCTTGAGTCGGGATATATGTGACATCAAAGCCGGGCACTGCCTTCAGCCCGTCGTAGAGCGAGACCGTGCGAATCGGCTCGACAGAACCGCTGCCGCCTCCGCAGGGAACTGTCTTGGAATACGGCCCCATGAGCACTATATCCTGATGCCCGGTCAAAGGCAGGGTGCCGTTGTTCTCAAGCATGACTATGCTCTCGGAGGCAACCGCAAGCGAGGTCGCGTCCGAGGACGGGTCATCCTCCGGAATTGATGCATCCTTCTGCGGTCGGTCGAGAAAGCCGAACGCGATGAGTGTCCGGAGAATGGCCGTTACCTTGGCATCAACCTGAGCCTCGGTCACGACGCCGCTTTCAATCAGAGGAAGCAGCTTTTCCCGGTTAAGGCAGAATCCCGCCGGCATTTCGAGGTCAATTCCGCTCGCGGCGGCCTGCAACGGGGAATAGACGCTGGTCCAGTCGGACATCACGATGCCCTTGAAGCCCCAGTCCCGGCGCAGGGTCTGTCCGATAAGATAGGGCGACTGGGCGGTGTGCACTCCGTTGAGCAGATTGTAGCTGGTCATCACCGAGCCTACGCCGGGCTCCTTCACCGCAGCCTTGAACGCCGGGAAATAAATCTCGTTCAGGGCGCGCTCATCAACTTCGGAACTGACGTGATGGCGGTCATATTCCTCGTTGTTGCAGGCAAAGTGCTTCACCGTGGCCATAACGCCCTGCGACTGCACGCCCTTGATGTATTCCACAGCCATACGCGAAGTAAGATAGGGGTCTTCGCCCATATACTCGAAGTTCCGGCCGCAGAGAGGCGTGCGGTAGATGTTCACGCCCGGTCCGAGAAGGATGTGCACTCCCCTCGCCCGGGAATCGCGCCCGAGCGAAACGCCCATCTGACGGACAAGTTCGCGGTTCCATGTCGCAGCTGCCGCCACTCCGCAGGGATAGAGCGTGCTCCGGGTGTCGTTGCGGACTCCCTGCGGGCCGTCTGCCATACGGATTTCGGGGATGCCGAGACGCGGGACGGGGCGGATGTAGAACTCGTTGTAGCCGCCGATGTAGTCAAGCTTCTCTTCAAGCGTCATCCGGTCGGTGAGTTCTTTCGCACGCTGCCTGTGCTCCGGAGTTATGGTCTGAGCAGCCGCAGAAAGAGAAAATGCGCACACGAACACACAAAAAACTGATTTTGTTAAAAATTTCATCTGAAAACGAGTCTTTGAAAATCTTGAAAAAAGGCAGGTCTGATTCTCTCAAACCGGACCTGCCATAAGTTTAAATCAGAATAGTCTGTCATTGAGAACCGCTGTTCTGAAAGGGTTGAAGAACAATTATTTTACAAGAGTTATCTTGCGGATAATATGGTTCTGACCGTCAGCCACATAGAAGTTTCCCACAGCGTCTCTCGTGAGCATTCCCGGCTGCTTAAACTTTGCCGATGCTCCGTCTCCGTCTGTTTTACCTGCCGCAAACGCATTTCCGGCAACGGTTTTCACAAAGCCCTTGGTGTAGTCACCGGCCGGGCCCGGGACAATAACTCTAAATGTATGGCACGTTAAGTCATTGAACCACACATATCCGTTTTCATCTGCCACAATACCGGTGGCATTACCGACAGTGGCTGCCAGAGGTTCGGTACCATCAGTGTACATATTCTTGTCTGTTGGCTTGACACTTCCGCAAATCTTTGTTACAGAACCGTCTGCAAGGCATAGTTTATATATGCCCCATGATCCGTCGGTTCCAATGAAGATGTTTTCTTTCTTGGCATCCCACGAGATTATGGCAGGCTTCACACCAAGGTCGTATGC
>CAVBPI010000291.1:0-3756 GCA_963596955.1 bacterium
AGGTAGAGCCGTCCGGCTGGGTGCAGGTAATCAGATGTTTCCTCGCGGGAGCGGCCCCGGAGTCGGGAGCGGTCCCGCACAGCGCCATCATCGCGATGGCAGTAATCACTATTATCCTTGCTTTCATTTCGTATATTTTTTTGTCCTCCTGTCCTTGCATGGCGCATATTATATTAAGGGACACGAGTGAAAAATCTTGCATAATTACGCAAAAATTGTGAAATTCGCAAATCCGACGCTGACAAAAAGCGAACAAAAGCGACGAGAAACGAATATTATGAGCCAGATAGTAATTCCTAACGACATATTTTTTGAGAATCTTCTCGACGAACTCGAAAACTCGGGCCATGTCCTGCTTAACGTCAAGGGCTACAGTATGTTCCCGTTTTTCCGCAACGAGAAGGACTCGGCGCTGCTGCGCCCGTTCGTGGCGGCGGACGGTCTGAAAAGCGGCGACGTCGCGCTGTTCCGCTTCCACGGCAAGTTCATCCTGCACAGGTGCATCGGTAGAAGGGCCTCCGCCTACATCTTCCGCGGCGACGGCAACTGCAAGGGCACTGAATGGGCGCATCCGGAGGATGTCTTTGCAGTTGTGGAAAAAAGAATAGCCCCGTCCGGAAAGGAATGGAGCTGCTCTTCGTTTTCGTGGAAACTCTGCTCAAGGCTATGGCCGCGGACCTACATCGTTCGCCGGCTTCTCCTCGCCTTTCTCAGAAGAGTCTATAAATAAGCTGAGAATGATTTGGATTAGATTTTTGAGGATCTAGACCAAAAAGATATTCAAATCAATGACGGGGGAAGTGTTCGAGAATGTTCCGCTGCCAGGTCGAGCTGTCGATGTGGGTGTAAATCTCCGTTGTCAGGATGCTCTCATGGCCGAGCATTTCCTGCACCGCGCGCAGGTCCGCCCCGTTTTCGACAAGATGCGTCGCGAACGAATGGCGCAGGGTGTGCGGTGAAATCTCCTTGCTGATGCCGGCCTTCATGGCGTAGGTCTTAATCATATTGAACACCGCCACCCGGCTGAGCCCCCTCCCGAAGCGGTTCAGGAACAGGATGTCGTCGCTGTCCCGGTCGGAAGCCTCCCCGCGCACGGCAAGGTAGGCCAGCACCGCGTCACGGGCCATGTCTCCGAGAGGGACGAGCCGCTGCTTGTTGCCCTTGCCGATGACGCTGACGAATCCCTTGTCGAACCAGAAGTCCGAGATTTTCAGGGATATGGACTCCGACACCCGCAGTCCCAGCCCGTACAGGACCTCAAGGATAGCCCTGTCGCGCTTCCCGAACGGCGAACTCAAATCCACCGCCCCTATGAGGTTTCCGACCTCCTCCACCGACAGCACCTCAGGCAGATACTTCCCGAGCTTCGGAGCCTCCACGGCGTCCGAGGGATTCTCCTCCATCCTGCCCTCCATGAGCATCCAGTTGTAAAACGAATGGAGCGAGCTCAGGATGCGTGCCTGCGAGCGCTTGGAAACGGCCGTGCCCTCTGCGAAATAGCTGATTATGTCCTCCGGGACTATCTCCTCCGGCTCCTTGCCCGCCGCCTTGAAGAAGAACGACAAATCGGAAATGTACGACGCCACCGTGTTCGGCGACATCGCACATTCTATCTTTAGATAATACTCGTAATCTTTCAGAAAGCGCAGGTCTTTCACGACAGAAGGCTCTATAAAGTCCTGTACTTGTGGCCGTATTCGAGCATCTGCTCCAGATAGCCGTCGGTGTAGGAAATCGCATAATCTACGACCTTGCCGTTCTTCTCCACCGGCTCGATGCGCGGGTTCACGAAGCCCCCGTAGGGCTTGAGGTTCAGCGCGGCGTAGCGTTCGAGAATCTCCTTGTGGAGGTCGTAGTCGATGTTCACGGCGTACTTCTCGACCATAGCCTTTCCCGCGGCGTAGTCACCCTCTGACTTTATGCGCTGGATTTCCGCGAGCAGGTCGCCGAACAGGCCGCGCAGTGCAGGGTAGTCGTTCACCACGAAATAGGTCTTTCCGTCCCTGACCTTCTTCTCTATCACGTTGTTCTCCAGTCCCTTGTCGTAGCACCATTGGGCAATCAGCTTGCGGTTCTGCATATGCGCCTCGGTGTTTTTCTTTCCGAGCTCGACGCGAGAGAACTGCACGAGCAGGCCGTTGCGTATGTAGTTGGCGTACATCGCCTTGTATGCCTCGCCGTCAGGAAGGATGCCGAGTTCGATGAGCTTCGGGTCAGCCATGTAGTAGAGCCCGAAGAGGTCTGCGCGGGTCTCCTCAAGAGTGGAGCTGAACTCTCCGAGCGCGTTCGGTGAAGTCCCCGGAAGAAGCTGTCCGCTGCCGTGGCCGAGGCATTCGTGCAGGTCAGTGTGAATCTCGTCGGTGAGGGCGAGATATTTCTTCGCCATGGCGATTTCGTCCTCGTCCCAAGCAAATTCCGTGAGCGTGCTCTTCGGAGACTCCTGCGCCGCGAAGTCGTAGGCATGGGTTATGTTGGCGATTGTCACGGACTTGGAGCCGTGCTCGCGCCTGATCCAGTCGGCGTTCGGGAGATTGATTCCGATAGGGGTGGCAGGGTAGCAGTCTCCGGCGAGCGTCACGGCGTCTATGACCTTAGCCGAGATTCCCTTGACCGCCGGTTTCCTGAACCTCGCATCGACAGGGGAGTGGTCCTCGAACCACTGCGCGTTTTCCGAGAGCTTCACCGTGCGCTGCGAAGCCTCCTCGTCACGCACGTTCACGAGCGCCTCCCATGTGGCTTTGCGTCCGAGAGGGTCGTTGTAGTCCTCGATGAAGCCGTTGATGAAATCCACGGTTCCGAGCGTGTCCCTGACCCACTCGATGTTGTATTTGTCCCACAGGTGCAGGTCGCCCGTGCGGTAGTAGTCGGTCAGGGTCGCGATGTACTGCTTCTGAAGCTCGCTCTCCGCAGCCTCCGACGCGAGTTCAAGCTCTGCGACAATCTTTGAAATGGCGGCTCCGTACAGCCCGTCGATGCGGTAGGTCTCCTCGCGGATTACTCCGTCCGCCCCCTTGACGAGCTTGCTGTTGATCCCGTATGAGACCGGCTCCGGGTCGTTCGGGTCGGCGAGCGCGGCGTAGAAGTCATCGACTTCCCTGCGGCTGACCCCCTCGTAGAAGTTCACCGACGAGCCTTTCACGATGTCTCCTTCGTCGCTCTTTCTCCAGCGGTAGAGCGTCGGGGAATAGATTGCCTCAAGCAGCTCGTCATCCTCGTCGCCGACTGCGGCCATGAGTCCTGCGAAGTACTCGCGGGAGCACTCCGGGAAGAACTTTTCCTCGGCATAGTGGTGGTGTATTCCGTTGCTGAAGAACACCCTCTTTGCATAGACGAGGAAGTCGGCGTATTCCTGACACTCCCTGTCGCCGTCGTATTTCTCGATTATGTCCTCAAGCACATGACGCACGGGCAGGTTCACCGCGCAGTTCTGGTCCCAGAGGATGTCGCGCCCGTATTTCGCCGCCTCGCTGAGGTGATAGACATATTCCTTCTGCCTGAGGCTCAGCGCGTTCCATCCCGGCACTCGGTATCTCATGATTTTGAGGTCGGCGAACTCGTCAATCAGGTACCTGAAGTCGGCGGGAACCTCGTCTTTCGGCGCGCCGCATGAGACGGCACAGCCCATAATCGTTGCTGCTGCAATCATTTTCACTACAGTTTTCATATTCCTATTTTAATATATATCCGACAAATGCATATCCCCGAAACCGCATGATACGAAGATTTTTCGTACCTTTGTAAGTTTGAAAAATATTC
>CAVBPI010000292.1:0-3752 GCA_963596955.1 bacterium
GGTGACGTCGAGAACAAAGCCTTCGTCGCCGTTTGTTCTTGGGTTCGGATGGCAGACGAACCTGACAATCCGTCCGTCCATGTAGTCAAAATCCATGGTCGGCATAAAGTCCACGAAACGGCGGACCGTGTAGTCGCGCATAGTGGTGTCCTTGGGCTCCACAGTTATATGGAACACATAGAATCCGCCGTTCAGGTCGTCTTCCCAGAAACTGACACAAGGCTTCACTGAAACTGACAGCTTATAGCCCTCCGGCGCGGTAATGCTCCGGCTGTCATTCACTACATACGCCTTCACGGCATCCCCGTCCCGGTCATACTCGATGTTGACCTGTTCAAGCATCGTCGTGTCGGGATGCGCGTAGTCCATGCCGGCAATCATACGGCGGAAGCCGAGGTAGCCCTCCTCCGTGCGTTCCCACTCAAAATACTCCGGATTCAATCCACAAAAGGGCGTGTAGTCCTTGACGCGGGTCAAATGCGACAACCGTCCTCTGCCGCCGTAATCATGAATCATAGTCCGGGCGCAGCATTCTGAAGCATTGGCTATCGTCGCGATGGTGCGTCCCTTGACGTCGAAGAACTCCGCCAGACTGTTCATCGGGGCACGCTGCAGGCGATAGACAGCATAGGAACCGTCCGAAAAGGCCACGGAATCATAGGCGACTAAGCCTGCATGGCCACACAGCGTATCGTCCGGGAAAAACGATGAGACGACGTCCTGCTGCCGAAAATATGTCACGGAAATATCCTCCTTTCCGCAAGAGTTCATGCAGAACAGGCCGGAAACTGCTGATAAAACGAGGATGACTGTCCTCATACATTGATTATTCGATATTCTCATTTTCTGAAGTAAATTTATTATTATGAAATCACATGGACGGCAGGTCGATTTTGCGTGCGCCAGACTCGGAACCGGTTTTGTCAGAGACGAGCATGGCATCTATTTCTTTGACTATATCCATAGTCTTTGACAGCGGTGCCGCCGGGTCTTTCTTCAGTATGGCCTTAGCCTTGCTGACCAGTCTCTGTGCGGCTTGGGGAAACGTCCATTTCAGAACACTGAAATCATCATAGACCCACTTTATGTAATTGCGATACATCTGATCCTTTGTCAGAGAATAGTCGTAAGTCTCAATCTGATTCCGCAATGTTCTGGCCTTCAGCACATCCCTCTGCACCACGGCTCTGTCAACCTGAGCCTCGAAGTTTTCAAGCATACGCACGACACCGGGGTCCTCCTTCCTGCACGCCACCGTAATTGACAAATCCATCAGGGAGTTCCGCAATTTTGAGCATTCCCTGTCCCATTCCGTGGCGATTTCATATTCCTCAATGCTGCGGAACACCTCCTTGATGTGCTGCTCAATCTGCTTATGCTGCGCACCGCCGTCGAGGGCATCCTCGATCTGAATATTCAAACAGCGCGGTCGTCTTGCCTTCAGCGTTGTCATCGCCCTGATAGACAGCAATCCGCATGACATCCTCCTTCTTTCCGGGACGAAGAGACGACAATGTATTCAGCCCATAGACCGTTCCGACAGCCGGCAGCGGACGGAGCCGTTCTTCATCCGAAAAATCAAGATTGAAGCTTTCGGAGAGCCGTGGCAGAAGTATCTTTGACACAATCGCCTCGTCTATGTTCTTCCCTCCGAGATAGTTGTCTCCCTCGGTGTCGAACACCTGCATCACGCCGTCACAGACATGACCGCGAGCCACGTCCAGAGTTCCGCCGCCGAAATCGAACACCATCCAGATGCCGTTCTTCTCCTCGGCCTTGAGGCCATACGCCATGGAGGCGGCTATAGGTTCCTGCAACAGCTCGACCTGTTCCAGCCCGGCGAGACGCGCGGCCTCCAGCGTCGCATCCTTCTGGTTCACGGTGAATTTTGCCGGAACCGTTATCACCGCCGCCTTCACTTCGTCGTCCGAGACAAAGGAGCACAGCGTCCGGATAATCTGGGCGGACAGTTCCTCCGGAGACCACGGATGTCCGGAGTTCGCATTGGAGAACTTCCTGTCGTTTCCCATATACCTCTTGAACTCGATGCACGAGTTAGAGTCCAGCACGGATTTTTTCTTAAGGGCGCGAAGCCTGTCGCTGCCAAGATCCGCATAGGCCGCCTGTCCGATGCGGACGGCTCCGCCCTTTTTGAACGAGATGCACGAGGGCATCGTTTCCGTGCCGCTGTCGGAACGGATGATGACAGGTTCTCCCTGTTCCATCCGGCATATCGCCGAATT
Source organism: bacterium (assembly GCA_963596955.1). Taxonomy (GTDB): domain Bacteria; phylum Bacteroidota; class Bacteroidia; order Bacteroidales; family UBA932; genus Cryptobacteroides. Next base: position 2,244 of record CAVBPI010000292.1, read on the forward strand.
TGTGGTACCCAAGTCTATACCATAGTCGATTGTTATGTGTTTCATTTTATACAAAAAATGTTATTACAAAGAAGAGGATTAATGGAACTGCCCAAAGCACAGTCGCCACCGTTTCCCTGCGTTTCCTCCGTTTCAATGCAAGAGAGAGCTCCGCGCCCATCCTGATGCGGGCATCCTCAAACCGTCCCTTGAAAACCCACATTTTCATGCATGAACATTCATTCAGTCCCAGCCTTCCGACAGAGTATTCAACAAATTCGTAAACTTCCTCAAGCAAGCCGCGTAACAATAAAATGCTCGGGGACGAAGGTTTCTTTGCTTTAGCCCAGTCCGACATATTAGTCAGAACATTCAGCCCCTGCTCATAAACAGCACACGCAAAGTCCTCGGCACAGTCCGTGAACCTGTAATCCGCGGCCGAAAACACGGAACGCGCGAAGTTGATATATGGAAATATCCGTTCCGTCGTATTCCTGAGGCTATCAATCGGTACATAAAAGTCCTTGTCTTCCTTTATATATGTGCCAATCAGCCTGTTCAGTTCATCACGGACTTTCCTTTCAAAGAACACGGATTCAAGATAACACGCCTTTCCGGTAAACCGGTCGAAAAGAGCGCCGTCGATGCTTCCGATGTGTTCGGAGAGAGTGTCAATCAACATATTGGCTACGCCGCCCCTTTCAACGAGAGAAATCCCGTGGGTAACAGACTCGGCAAAACCATTCAGCAACGAATCATCTGACAGCAGCCGTTCGTAACAGCATAAGGCATCCTCAAGATTCCCGGCAAGCAATGAATCCACCGCCCCGTTTATGGCGGATGCCCACGGATGCTTTTCCTCATCGGCATACCAGAACAATGAATACCGGAGGCGTTCTGCGGGCAGGGACAAGGCCTGAGCCGCCTTGTCAGCCATTTCCCCGTCTCTTTTCAGAGGAGTAAGCACATCGTCGCCCCTCAGCACGAACGACGCCGTCTGCCCCACTTTCGAGAAGGCGGCGATGCGGCTTCTGTGACCGGCTTCCACAGCGACGGAATCACCCGCATATACGCCCAGCACCCTGTAGGGATTCGTCTCTATGAGATTCCGCACGATTTCCATCAGATAGGTTGAATATGTTCCCATATATATCCCAATGTAATCAGAACCGCTGAGAGCATGGAAAAAATAAGCACCACACCCCAGAGCCCCAACCACCCTACGCCCCTCCTGTAGTCGGAGAATTTTTCTATTTCATATACGGAAGGCGGTGTCTTTCTTCGCAACATCCTGTATGGATGAACTTTCAAATACACCCACAGCCCGGCATACAGCAACAGGGCTATCCGGAAAAGCAACAAATGATCAATATTCATTGCAAATCGCCTCCGATCCCGGACTTCCACAAATTTTTCATGTTTTCCATAATCTTATCGTTTTTTGTTTTCCTTATGACGAAATCACCGGGATGTAACCCTACTGTACATTGAAATAGAAAGTACAGGTCGCGGTGGGTCCCCAATAAATAT
>CAVBPI010000293.1:0-3739 GCA_963596955.1 bacterium
GCTTGTCTCGCGTATCGCACGCCTGAAACAAATCACATAGAGATAGCCGACGGCGTTCGTTTTCCCTTCTGTCGAGAACTTTCCCTCACGGATGTTCTGCATCAGTTCGAGACTTGCGTCCGTGTAAATGCTCTCAATGTCCTCCCGGCTCAGCGAACTGAACTTTCCCGCAAGGCATCCGATGATGCGGTCGTGGCTCTGACGGTACAGTTCCGTCCATGCCATCTCCCTTGAAATCAGTTCATTGTCTCCGCACAGCGCGGCCAAAAGTTCCTTTTCTTTCATAGATAGAATGAATTAACCGCCCCAAAGGTAAACATATTTACCCGAAAAATCATAACTTTGCACCCTACTCAAAAAATCTGACCAAATGAACGAAACACCCCGGAAGAAAGAATTACCCCGATGGAACAGGTTTAAGGACGTCGTCTCAAAGATTTGGTATGTCCTGTTCTGTGCCGTCGTGGGGCTGCTCATCGTTGTATGGGGGATGGTGCTGTGGCGTGTCGTGTCCGAACCCTGGGGAAGGTGGAGGCTGAACAGATTCGAATTATATGGCTTTGCCGCATTCTTTGTCTTTCTCGCCATCACTTCCGCCTTTCGGAAGCTGAAGCTCTCCGGCACGATTTATTCGAACCTGCGCTGGGCAGTGAGATACACCCACGAGATCACTCACGCCCTCTTCGCATTCCTCTTTTTCCGGAAAATTCACCGCCTGAACGTGGATAGCCGCAACAGTCACGTCCTGTACGACAACGGCTCGCTGGGCTACCTCTCAATCACGCTCTCGCCCTACTGTGTCCCGATATTCACTCTGATGATGCTCCCGTGGCGCTTCACCGTTCCGGACACGGGATTCAAGCTGAAGCTGTTCCTTCTCGTAATCGACACCCTCATAGGCTTCACCTATGCATTCCACGTCTGGTGCTGGTGCCGTCAGACAAGGCACTATCAGACGGACATCACCGGCCCCGGAACTGTCCGATCCTTCCTGTGCATCGCCTTCGTCCAGAAAGTCAACCTCAGCCTGATTCTCCTGACACCCCGCGCCGGCGTCGCCAATGCCCTCTACCGCGTCCTCATCGAGTATCCCGGGCAGGTGCTCGCGATGCTGAAGTAGGCGTATGTTTAATTGAAATTGTTTACATTTGACAGGTTTATACATTATGTCCGTGAAATGAAGGAGAAGAATCATACAATATTGAAAGTCGTCGCAGCTGCGCTCTGCATCCTTCTGACGGCACTCGGCATATACGGATATTTTTTCGTGTATATGCCGTCACTCGCTCATTTCCCGGACGTAGCGGAGTCTTGCCCGAATGGTTTCTTCCGGATGTTCGGTGCGGCGGTTTTACTTCTTCTTGTCATCCCGGCCTTTACCTGCGCCGCCCTGTGGCGCGAAACGGCAAGGCGCGATGTCATTCGCCTCTCCCTTATCTGCATTCTCGGATATATTGTAGTCTCTGCCTTTCTACATCACCTGATGACCGATGTCGGCGGTTATGACCCCACACTTGTGTCGCAGCATATTTCCGGGACACTCTGCGCTGCTCTGGCCGATGGAGCCTCGCGTCGAATTGGGAAGATGGCTTCTTTTGTGACAGTGCTGATTCTCATGTATATATGGCTGCGTTGCGTGGGATATATCCTGTGGCAGCGGATTTCGTCATATCTGACGACGCGCAAGTCCGTGGCGGAGACTGTCCCCGTCCCGGCTCCGGGAAAAAAGAAGAAAAAAACTGCACCGAAGAAAGCGGCTTCTGCGGAAGGGGATGACCTGCCTGACTATGAGATGCCTGAGCCGGAGCTGCTGAAGTCTCGTGAGGGGGATAGACATCCTGTGACTGCCGCTGAAATTGCAGGGAACAGTCGTGTTATACATCAGACGCTGGCCGACCATAATGTCAAAGTCTCTGATGTGCAGGCGATTGCAGGGCCGACAATAACACTGTATAAGGTCTATCCCGCAAAAGGCGTGAGCGTCGCCGCGATAAGGGGACGGGCGGAAGACCTCAGAGTCGCGCTTAATGTTGACAGCGTCAGGGCAATGACCCTGAACGATGCGGTAGGTCTGGAGGTACCGAATGCTCACCGTTCAATAGTGACTATGCGGGAACTGGTCAGTTCTTCGGAATTTACGAAAAGCCGGGCGAGACTGCCGATTGCGATAGGGCGGACGGTGGATAATCGTGTCAAGGAGTTTGACCTCGCGGAGACTCCGCATCTTCTGGTCGCCGGAGCCACGATGCAGGGAAAGAGCGTCGGGCTTAATGTCATCATTACCTCGCTGCTCTACTCGAAGCGTCCGTCCGAACTCAAACTCGTGTTCATCGACCCGAAAGGAACCGAGTTCTCGTCCTACAAACATCTCTACGCCCACTACCTTGCAGTGCTGCCGTCCGCCTCAAGCGAAGAGGATGAACGCGAAAAGGCCGTTGCCGTGGAACTGGATGACGCGGAGAGGGTTCTCCGTTCGATATGCGAGGAGATGAAGGAGCGCTATGCGCTGATGCGTCTGGCGGGAAGTTCTCCGAATGTGGTGACATATAATGATAAATTCTCCTCAAATATGCTCCGCCCGGACAAGGGGCACAGATTTCTGCCGTATATTGTCGTTGTGGTGGATGAATATGCCCAGCTCACGATGACAGCCGCCCCCGAGCGTAAAAAGGCTGCCCGCAGCGTCACGGGCTCCATCATCAGCCTCGCGCAGATGGGACGTGCGGCCGGCATTCATGTGATTATCGCGACACAGACCCCGCGGCGGGATGTCATTTCCGGAATGATTAAGGCGAATTTCCCGACGGCGATTGCATTCAAGACGGCGACGCACACCGACTCTCAGGTCATAATCGACACTCCCGGTGCAGAAAAGCTAGTCGGCAAGGGTGATATGCTTCTTGCCAGCGGCGCCTCGCAGGAGAGGATTCAGTGCGGCTACATTGATGCGGATGAAATAGCCGCTCTGACAAAGAGCATCGAATCCTGCCGTGGCTACAGGAAAAGCTACACCTCCCCATACTATCTCCCCGAGGTGAAAGACGACAATGACGATTCCTCCGATGTCACCTCTTTCAATCCGAACAAGCTTGACCCGCGATTTGCCGAAGCCGCCCGTTTCGTGGTCGGAACAGGCCGCGCATCGACTTCTTCCATTCAGACCAACCTCGGCTTCGGTTTCGCCCGCGCGGCCCGCATCATGAATCAGCTGGAAGCCGCAGGCATCGTCGGCCCGAAGAACGGCTCCAAGGAACGTCAGGTTCTAATCACCTCCTACGAAGAACTGGAGTCCCTTCTGCGGTAGCCTACATATCCGCCAGCGACAGTCCCTTGTGCTCAAGGGAATTTGTTCAGTTGCGAAATGGCTATTTCCGAAACAGCCGTTTCGCAACTATGAATATATTTGTATCTCAATGACTTGCAATCGTGTCAGAAATGTCGCAGCTCATCTTTATAAAACTTGAACACGGAAAAGTACTGAACGTCGGCATTGTCATTCCATTTGAACCATGCGGGATTTCTCCAGTTTTTGAAGTTGCGGAGGAGGTGAATGTCACAGGCCGGCGTGCTGCCTTCAGCGAGCATGACCATTTTTTCTCCCTTTTTGTTCTGAGCGACGTCAATCACAAATACGGCATGACCATATTTGTGGCCTTTTCTGACAGGATAGACAAGAATGTCGCCTGGCTGAACGTCTTTCAACGCCCTTGTAGGCAGTTCTTTTGTCAGTGATGCGGTG
>CAVBPI010000294.1:0-3739 GCA_963596955.1 bacterium
CGCCATGGAGATGGTCATCGCGTCCTCCTCCGAGTCGCCGGCTCCGGAAGGGCCGCCACCTCCGGACGAAGAATCCCCGGACGACCCTCCGGAACTGCCGCCGCCAATCACATAAGTCCCTGAAATCCAGTTCTTAGTCGTATCTACGGCAATCCTGATTCCGTCCGGCGCGCCCTGTCCGGCAGAGGACGCGGAACCGGAAACCTTGACCGACAGCTTCAGAACGTCCCCGGCCGAGAGCCGGCGCGTGACCAGAGTCTTTCCTCCGCCGTCATCAAGCATCATCAGGCTGACCTTTCCCGGCCGGAAATAGGCAATCCGCTTCTCCGTATATGAATAGGGCAGCCGCCCGTCATCGGACTTCACGAACAGACTCGACTTGGGATACTGAGTCAGGAATCCTGAAGCGACGCTGAGACAGATGCCGCAGTTCATCAGTGTGCAGTTGAGCTTCACGCCTATCACCTTGCCGGAAGGAACCACCACGCACTGCTCGTCCCCGTATTGCGGGGAGGAGAAAGCGGGGGTCTTGAAATCGGAAGACACGGCCCGGACCGTGTAGCTGCCGACGGGAAGGTCGAACTGTTCCGGGGAATCACCGTAGCGGCCGCTGTAAATCACTTTGTCCCGCGAATCCTTCAGTTCAAGAATGAAGCTGCCGGTGTCGATGCTCTCCGCCACCGCCTTGGTTTCCACGACGGCCTCCCTGTCAAAGCCCAGCCGCAGGCCCGATGTCCCGGCGGTTCCGGGATTTTCGCCGGCGCCATCATCCGGCACCGAGAACAGCGAGCAGGAATAAAACAGCAAAAAGCCCAGAAGACAAGAGGCAAGGAGCGAAAATCCGGAGGCAGTCCGATTGTAACTTTTCATATATGCATAGTTTTTAGAAGTGCCGCAAATATATGTCAAGTAACGATGCACGAACCTCAAAAAAAGAAAAACTTTCGTTTCTTTTTTTAGACTATCTAAAAATAAAATTATAAATCGGCCTTCCACATAGGCAGAAAGCCGATTTTTCAAGTCCAGAATCTTTGATTTTCCGAGGCAGGCATTTCATTACCAAAGAACGAAATACCCGAATTTCGACGAAATTCGCCTACTCGACCTTGCGAATCTTCGCGTAACGAAGCAGCAGAATCTTCTCTCCGAAGTCGTCGAAGCTGATTATCGCCTTGAGGTCCGGAGCCTTTCCCTCCAGACTCTTTATTGTGCCAAGCCCGAAACGGCTGTGCTCGACCCGCTGCCCTGCGCGGAGTTCGGCAATCGGGGTCGGCACGAAGTCGGCGTCCGACGTCCTCGGCGGCACAGGCTTGTGGAACGGTGTCGGAGAAACCACGGAGCGCGGCGGGACTGACGACGCCGGACGAACCGCAGATGAAGCACCGGAGCCGGCAGCCGGCCTGCGGGACTCCGCATGAACCTTTCCGGAACGGCCATACTCATTTGAAGAACCGCCGGCACCATGGCCGCCATGTGTCTGAGTGCCCTGTGAGCCGCGGCCATATCCGCTCCCGGAAGTTCCGTAGCCGCCACCGGAACGCCCCGCCGAACCGCCTGAACGCCCCCAGAAGGACCTCCCGCCGCTCCAGCCGCCAAAGCCGCCCGCAGAAGCCGGACTGTCGTCCGAATCGTCATCAGGTTCAATCGGATTTGCTATGAACTGTCTGTCAATCTCTGTTATGAAACGGCTCGGGGCATTCGACTCGGACTTTCCGTTGCGCATGCGCGTGGTCGCGAACGAAAGCGAGACCTCCTTCTTGGCACGGGTGACGGCGACATAGAACAGCCGCCTCTCCTCCTCCACATCGCTCTCCGAAGCGAGCAGACCGCCCGAAGGAAAGAGGTTCTCCTCCATTCCGGCGATATAGACATAAGGAAATTCCAGACCCTTCGACGTGTGGACCGTCATGAGCCCGACACGATTGGCCGTCTCCTCGTCGCTCACGTCGGCGGCGCTTATCAGAGTGATGTTCTCCAGGTACGAACTGAGCGTAACCATCGGATAATCATCTTCTTTCAGGTCATCCTGCGACATGATTTTCTCTTCGGCAATCATGTCCTCGGCATATTCGGCATTCCTCTCCTCTATAAAAAGCTTGATGCCGTTAAGCAGCTCCTCGATGTTGGCGAACCTCGACTGCCCCTCGACGGACACGTCAGACTTGAAAAAAGCCCACAGCCCGCTCTCCTTGAGCACCGCGTCAGCTACTGTAAATGCATCCTCCGTGGCCGCACGAACAGAGTTCTTCGCAATCTGGTCGCAGAACGCACGAAGCCTCGTGACCGCAGCCTGCTTGAGCCCGTATGTTTCAAGATCAGATTCATACACGGCCTTGAAAAGCGTCGTTTCATGATTATGGGCGGCGGCAGCAAGAGCGGCAAGCGAAGTGTCGCCGATTCCCCTGGCCGGCTTGTTAACGATTCGCCTGAAGCTCTCGTCGTCGTTGATGTTCACCGTCAGCTTGAGATACGCCATCGCGTCCTTCACCTCCGCCCTGTCATAGAACGAATTTCCCGAATATATCTTATAAGGTACGTTCCTCTTGCGAAGCGCCTCCTCCAGGGCACGGGACTGGGCATTCGTTCTGTAGAGTATCGCAAAATCCTGATACTGAGCGGATTCACTGCGAAGCGTCGCCAGAATAGACGAAACGATGAGCATAGCCTCCTCCGTCTCCGTATATGCCTTTATAAGATGAATCTTCTCGCCCTCGTCGCCCTTGGAATAGCAGGTCTTCGGAATCCTCGCGGAGTTCTTGGCTATCAAGGAGTTGGCCGCATTCACTATGGTCTGGGTAGAGCGGTAGTTCTGTTCGAGGCGGAAGATCCTGCACCCCGGATAATCCTTCTGAAAATTGAGGATATTCTCCACCCTCGCCCCTCGGAATCCATAAATCGACTGGGAATCATCGCCGACGACGCATATATTCTTATGAAACGCCGAAAGTTTCCGGAGTATGATGTACTGCGCCATATTCGTGTCCTGATACTCATCGACGAGGATATATCGGAACATATCCGCGATTTCCTCATACGATTTCGGCGAATCGCGGAGGAGTATGTTCATGTTCAGGAGCACGTCGTCGAAGTCCATGACTCCGGACTGGCGGCACTTCTGCGAATAGAGAGTATATATCTCATTGATTCTCGGCATCTTGCGACGGCGGTCCTGTTCGATGGCATTCGGGCTTTCACGATATTTCGCGGCGGTCACGAGATTGTTCTTCGCGTATGAAATCCGCGACTGCACGTCCTTCGGCTTATAGACCTTCTCGTCGAGCTGCATCTCCTTGAGGCAGGTCTTTATCAGACGGATGGAATCGTCGGTGTCATATATCGTGAAATCCGGCCTGTAGCCTATCTCGGCGGCATAATCGCGGAGCAGGCGGATGAAAATGGAATGAAACGTGCCCATGTAGAGACGACGGGCCTTGCGGGCGCCAACCATGAGCGCGATTCTTTCCTTCATCTCCTTCGCGGCCTTGTTGGTGAAAGTCAGCGCCAGAATCTTCTGCGGCTCACATCCGAGATTGAGGATATTGGCGATGCGGCAGGTAAGGACCCTAGTCTTACCGGAACCCGCCCCGGCCACTATCAGCACCGGCCCCTCCACACACTCAACTGCCTGTTTCTGAACAGGATTCAACCCCTCGAAGGCCGAACTCAGACTGTTTTCCATTTCCTTGTTTCTTTATTTGGTTTTGGAGTGCGAATTTAGCAAAAAAATGCGTATCTTCGC
>CAVBPI010000295.1:0-1255 GCA_963596955.1 bacterium
GAGTAGTAGTAGCCCATCAGAATGCCGAAGCAGAAATGTCCCGGGACGGAGAACAGAGCCCTCGTGATGCCAACGGATAGGAAATCGTCCGCGCCTGAGAACAGATACATCAGGTTCTCTACGGAAGCGAAGCCGAGGGAGATGCATACGGCATAGACGATTCCGTCCATCTTTTCGTCGAAATACCTGTTCTTCCTCAGAAGCAGCCAGAGCATGAGAAGCTTTGTTGCCTCTTCCGGAATTGCGGCCGAGAAGAATGCCTCGCAGACGGTTCCGAAAAGCGTCCCGGAGTCCTCGGTGTAGAATCCGAGCAGTCCGAAAGGAATCGAGAGGCAGAATGACAGCGGTGCCGAAATCATTCCGTAAAGCACGCCCTTGGCAATCTGTGACTTAGGCTCGGGAGAAGCCTTGTCCTTGAAGTTGATGTAGTATAGAAGCACCGCTACTGGCAGCAGAGCCGTGATTATTATCAGGATTATTTCCATAATATGCAAGTCGTTGTATAATATAAGGCAGACAATCTCTCCTGTTCCTTCGGAATCATTCAAAATTTATAACCTCTCGCCGCATTCGTTGCAGAACTTGGCCGCCGCGGGATTCTTCGCGCCGCATTTCGGACAGTACTGAGCGGAGGAGTGAGTCTGTCCTCCCGCTGTCAAGGAATTGTCGTATTCGGCAATTACACTTTCCGCGACGGACAAGGCCTCGTCATCAAGATTCGACTGCTGAACCATTCCCCAGACCTGCGTCAGGATGACCGGCCATGCAACAAACATCATGATGAATGTAGGGATGGCCTGCTGCCCCCATATCCCGATGCCGGCATCAAAGTTCACCGCCCCGTCCTGTGGTATCAGCTTGACCTTGAGCGCGGTCTTCATTCCGAGTACGGCCTTGAAAACTCCGCCCTTTGTCATCGACAGGACCGCACTTCCGGCATCCGAAGATTCGCGCTCGACATCATATCCCTTCTCCTTGAAGTTTTTTGAAATGGCATCTGCCATTGCCGGAATCAGCGACGGCGGGCAGGTTAGGATTTTTTGAGTGTTGAAGACTCCCATTTTGTTATAGATTTTAGTTTTATAGTTTCGTTCCGCAATTCTTGCAGTAACTCCAGTCCGGCACTTCCAGAACCTTCTTGACGACGGCTTCCAATCCCGGAATGCTTTCCAGTTGCTCCAGAGCCGTTTCATCATCGGGATGAATAAATTCGGAGGCGCTTATCATAATAGTTTGCAGTTTTAGAAGAGTGCTG
>CAVBPI010000295.1:1265-3682 GCA_963596955.1 bacterium
AATCTGGCGAAGATGAATATTTCATATATGATAATGTTAATGCATAGAGAGTGAGGTTCCCGTGCATTCGCCCCACGAGAAAAAGTTCTGAAATAGCCGAGAAAAGGATATACAACGAACTACACACCTATATGCACAAGCCATAAATGCATGATGAAGATATCGCATCAGCCATGTAGTTGATACGTGGCATCGGCTTGACGCACAAGGGATAGGAGTGCTGTTCATGTCCCGTTTTCGGTAAAAACTGTCAGATTCTCACTTGAGGACAACAGGAAAAAACACTTTCCATATTATTAGTTGCCGGACTGCTCCGACGCTGCAAAGGTAGAAAAATGTTTTCACTTGCGGAACAGCAATTCCTGTTTTTATTTCGTAAGTCCCGGGGCTCGCCCCTTCCGTCTGAATATTTATGAACGAGTCGGCGAAATATTAGCCATTTTTTATATCTTTGTGGGTCAAGAAAAATGAAGGACAGACTAACAGACTATGGAATCATACAAACTCATACCTTACGGAATTTCCGACTTCGCGCAGGTGCGTGAGGAAAATCTCTACTATTCAGACAAGACAATGTACCTTCCCAAGATGGAAGCTGCCGGGCATTTTTTATTTCTTATCAGACCACGGCGCTTCGGGAAGAGCCTGTTTCTGTCGATGATGAGGTACTACTACGACATTCTGGAAAAGGACAGTTTCAGCAGTCTCTTCTCGGGTCTCTGGATTGAGAAGAATCCGACGCCTCTTATGGGAGAGTTTCAGGTGCTGTACCTGGACTTTTCAAGGGTAGGCGGGGACATTGAGACGCTGTCGCAGAGCTTCGACGTCTATTGCAGTGCCGTGGCGGAGGACTTCGCGAGAAGGTATGAGTCGTTCTATCCGCCGGAGTATTTGTCCGAAGTGCTTAAGCAGAAGACTTTTGTCGGAAAGCTGAATGTCATTGACCTCTACGCCAAGAGGATGAAGCGGAAGCTCTATCTTATCGTCGATGAATACGACAACTTCACGAATGTGGTGCTCAATGTCAAGGGCGAGCAGGTCTATCATGCCATGACCCATGCAGAGGGGTTCTACCGGAGCGTGTTCAAGCAGTACAAGGGGATGTTCGACCGAATACTCATGATGGGAGTCAGCCCCGTGACCATGGACGACGTGACGAGCGGCTACAACATCGCCACCTCGCTCACCCTCGACCCGGATTTCAACATGATGCTAGGGTTCAGCGAGACGGAGGTGCGCGAGATGATTCGGTACTATCAGAGCGTGGGGGCGCTGAAGGCTGACGAGGATGCGCTGATTGCCGAGATGAAGCCTTGGTATGACGGGTACTGTTTTTCTGTGGAAGCTCTTGACACCGACCCGAAGATGTATAACACGGACATGGTCAGCTACTATCTCCGCCACTACATCAACAAAGGCTATGCGCCGAAGGAAATGCTCGACCGCAACACCGCCACCGACTACAACAAACTCGACAGGCTCATCCGTCTCGACCAGCTGGACGGCGACCGCAAGAGCGTGCTTTTGGAGGTGGCGCAGAACAGCTTCACTCTCGGAGAGGTGCAGCCGTCGTTCCCGGCGCACAGGCTGATTGAGCCTGATATGTTCAAGAGCCTGCTCTACTACTATGGGATGCTCACTATCGGCGGCACGCGAGGGGTGAACACCATCCTGAGCATTCCGAACAACAATGTCCGCAAGCAGTTCTACGAGTACCTTGCCATTGAATACAACAAGATACTTCAGATCAATATGTCAAAGCTGTCCGAGACCTTCGACTCTGCGGCTCTTGACGGCAACTGGCGTCCGATGATGGAATATATCTGTCAGCAATACCACGACACGACCTCCGTCCGCAGCCTCATCGAGGGCGAGAGGAACATCCAGGGATTCATGACAGCATATTTCAGCCTCAACCCCTACTACCTCACCAACCCGGAGGTGGAACTCAGCCACGGCTACTGCGACTTCTTCATGATGCCGGACTTCAACCGCTGCGCCACGACCGCCCACGCCTACATCGTCGAACTGAAATATCTCAAGCCAGATGCGACGGAGGAAACCGCCCTGAAGCAGTGGGACGAGGCCGTGGAGCAAATAAGGGGATACGGCGCTGGGAAAGCGGTCAGGCATCTTGCCGGGGAAGCAGCGCTGCATCTGATTGTGGTGCAGATTAAAGGGTATTCACTCTACAGAATGGAGGAAATCATTCCTTAGGAGAGGTCTCCACAACCCAACCGTCCAATATTCTTGATTCGGAGGGAATGTTCACTCCGAATTTCACGAGACGCTTGCCTGTCTCAAATGTATCACACTTCCCATTGCCGCCAAACTGCAAAGCAAGAAATTCAATGGGGGGGGGAATTTGTTTGTTCTGCCCGAGGTTGCTCCTTCAAGAAAAAAGCATATATTTGTGA
>CAVBPI010000296.1:0-3682 GCA_963596955.1 bacterium
GTTCAGATGAGTTGCCGAGGCGTTGTAATTTCACAGATGTATGGCGTTTCTTGTAGTGATGTGTCTTGGGCAGCGAGCAACCATGATTTGCTGATGATCAGAATTGGTACAACAAGTACCGCTATAGTGTCCAAATACGGAGAAATGCTAATTGCCGAGGGTGAAATCTATACTCATAGTGGGCTGTTTTATGGGGGGATTTTGTAGCGAGAAGCGTTAGCGATGGAAAAATTGGCTATTTCTCAAGAAGTGGCTCTGTAATTCTCCCTTGCATTTTCGATGATTGCGATATGCCCATTGGAGAGGCCAATTTTCTCTGGAATGGAGTGAACTTTAAACTTCTGACATTTCCTGTCCTTGACGCAGACGTAATTAACCAATTAAGATATCTGAAAGAATCAAGAGAGGGAATAATCGGTATGACAGAAGATAAAAAAGAATACTTTGTGTTATATCAAATGGATCTTTTGGAAACAGACAATAAATATGAGATAAAAACAAAGGAAGAGAAAGATGCTGCCATAAAATTTGTTACAACTGCAGTGTCTGATATGCTTTTCGATATAGACAAGTTCTGCTAAATGTGCATCATCGAAGGCTTGAGCCTTTGATTCCACCTAAAAATGTAACATTTATAATCGTGTTCGTTGTTCTGTGTTCTTTGGATGTAATGTGCCGCACCAATGAAGGATGTTCAGCAGCTCGAACATTGTGCTTCTGATGAGGAACGGGGCCTTTCCGCTGCGGACAGCATCGCATACCGCTCCGTTGTGCGAGCCGTCGTTCGTGACTTCCGTGACGGAATGAAAGCTCCTCTGGACATAGACCGGGACAGTCTGCTGCATATCGTTTCTTCCGAGCATACGGCTGCATTCGCTGATATTCGTGCCGTTAAACTTCAGAAGAAGAACTCCTGCCTCATTGCAGTAATGCATGATTTGCTCCAGCGCGCGCCTCGCCTTGTTGAAGAAATCCGTGTTCGTGATGTCATTCTCTTCCACAATCTTCAGCATCTCTATCAGTTCCCGGTCAATCCCGAGGCGAGGGATGCCTTGCAGATATTTTAGACGTATCCTCGTTTCCGGGAGATTCTCTGCATTGGAGACTATGTCTGACAGCAACTCTTCGTCCTGATTTCCTTTGACATACATTCTCTGCCCGGCCAAGGATGCCTCAAACATCGGATTGAAGATGATGTCCGGCTGTCCGGAATAGACATACACCGGAAGTTCAGGGCGGTTCTTGTGGATGATGGGCATCAGCTTTTCCCTGACTTTGAAATAGGCGTCCGCCCTGTCCATGTCTCCCTCTTCATAGCAGCACTTCACGTCCAATATCACCCCGTCCCAATATAAGGGATTGTCGGACAATGCCTTCAGCCCGTCTTTTCCGAATTTGAACGGCTCCACGGCGATACCTTCCATATTGGCGTTCGTGATGAAGTCGCTCAGCTCGCCGCACTTGTCGTCAATCCAGATGACATGATATTTGAAGTTATCTGTCGCCATATTTCGGAAGTTTTATCAATATTTCTACAGGGAAGATGCCGTCTGGTCTATTTATGACCTCATAGCACCCTCCGAAATGTTCAACAATGTTCTTAACGATGGCTCCTCCCTTGCCGCTTCCGGCAGAATCCGTTCCCTTCTCTCCGTCAATGCCATACCTTATGGTATCCATTCCGTCGGGCATCGGGCGACCGTTGTTCCGGAACCCTATGGAATATCTGTCGTCCGTGTAGTCATAGCTCAGGCAGATTTTGAGAATGTATTGTCTTTGTCGGTCGGTGAAACCATGAGTCACGGCATTCCCGACGATATTCTCTATGACCCTGTTCAAGTCAGCGCCGTTGATTCCGACAAATACGCCGGGCACGGCTCCGTTTTCTCCGGAGATGGATTCCTTGTCGATTTCCAATGCGACTTGATAGTTCCCGTAAGAACGGATTTTCTTCAGTCTTTCTGTCAGATTCACTTTCTCCTCAGGACCGAAAGACTCCTCATCCGCGATGTGATTGACCTTGTCGCTTATGCTGTCAAGCAGGCTGAAAAGGTTCGTCACCTGTTCTCCCAAAGTCGTGTCAATATGTTCGGCCAGTTTTATGTCCCGCAGTTCTGTTCCATCGGCGAGAGCGGTACGGAGAATGCATTTTTTCAGCGCGGAGACATTATTCCGGACGGCGCAGAGGTTATTGTTCAGGTCGTGTTTGCGATGGCGAAGGATACGGATGAAGTTATTATTCTGTAATACAATCAGTTCCTCCAGGCCAAGTTCCCGAACTTTTGCCATTTTTTCTTCCGTGACCAGTTTTTCAAAGAGAGCCTTCTGCTCATCCTTTTTCGCGGGGAGGTCAACGACGGCTTCGAGTACGATGCCGAGATGGATGATGCCTGCGCTGTTCACTTCCATTCCTGCCGCTTTTCGCTCCCACTCCCTCAGGAAGAGCGGAATAAAGACATCTTGAGTCGTGGTTATGACAGCGGCGATTGACGATGAAAAATAGACAGGGACGCTCTCGGATGCATCTACCATCGTCGGGCGAAGCTTGCCGATTCTGGAGAGTGCGATGAACGGCTGTGTCATCTTGTTTTCTGCCTTGCCGATGGCCGTCATTTTCAGGCTGACGGGATTCACGGACGTTCCGTATTCATTTCCGGAAAGATCCGAAAGTTCCAGCACACGGCCTATGGCTCCTCGCTCTTTCTCCTTACGGACAGGCACCATTTTCACGATATCCTTGGCTTTCAACCGGATATATCCGGCCGGAACTTCCTCATTTTCCCCGAGATAGAGCAGAGGAAACAGAGAATATCCATTTCTTGCGACATCCTCCGGCGACACGGTCTTGACGCAGCCGGCGTCTTCGGCCTCGATGGCTGTCAGAAGTTCCTCTGCAAGAAGCCTCGAACCCCGTTGCACCCTCTTCGAGAATGTCCTGGCATCCACAAACATGATTCGGTCCGTCGGCTTGCCCTTTTGCAGGCATATTATCACCGTCTGCGCCATGGTCGTGCGCCAGATTCCTCCGGGAAGGAGAATGACTTTTGAGACTATCCCGGATTCGACGAGCCTCTTTCGGAGCGAGCTTATAATGCCGGCTCTGAAAGTGATGCCGACAGGAAAAATGCCAACAAGAGTGCCGCTGTCATTGAGGCTCAGGGAGCCGCGGTGCAGAAAGTCCTCGTCGATTCTTCTGAAGGAATGTGATATGCCGGCTTTTTCTGAACCTCTGTTGATCGTAGTCCTGAACGGAGGTGTGGCTATGACATAGTCAAACTGTTCACCCTCGTCAGAAATGTCCGATTTCCCTCTCCAGTATTCAAAGGAGTCTTTGAGCGCGAGCATTTCAGGGTTAATTCCATGTGCAATAAGCCTCATCACGCCGAATGCGTGTGTCCGTTCGTTAAGTTCCTCTCCGTAGTAGGCGAACTTTGTTCCGAGTTCAATCGCGTAGGAGGCGCTGCCGGCATAGGGGTTATATACGCTTCCGCGTCCGTCGTATCCGGAAAGCTTGGCGACAAGTTTCGTGATTTCCACGGGCTGCATGAACCCTGCGATATATCCGGCTTCAGCCGAAATCTGCATTGTCAGATCATCAAAAAGTCGGGAGTGGAAGTCTTTGTACCATTCATCCGGCAATTTGCGGAGTCCCGAAAAAATTCTGCTTAAGGCGTGTGATTCC
>CAVBPI010000297.1:0-594 GCA_963596955.1 bacterium
GAACGCCGTCAAGGACGATGAGCGGGTCGTTGGAGGCATTGAGGGACGCTCCGCCTCGGATTCTGATGGTGCTGCCGGCAGTCGGCGAGCCTGACGACGACATAATCTGCACTCCTGAGACCTTGCCGTTAATCAGCTGCTCCGGGGTCGAGATGAGACCGGCGTTGAAATCCTCGGCCTTCATGGTCGCGACCGAACCGGTGAGGTCCTTCTTCGAGGTGGTACCGTAGCCGATTACGACCGCGTCCGCGAGCACTTCCGTGTCAGCCTTCAGCTGAAGGTCAATGACGCTGCGTCCGTTAACGGGGATTTCCTCGGTGACGAACCCCATGCACGAGAAGACGATTGTCGCGTCTGGCGGGGCAACGAGCCTGTAGTGTCCGTCAATGTCGGTTGATGTTCCGGTCGAGGTGTCCTTGATGAGCGCCGTCACTCCTATTGCCGGATAGCCCGAGTCGTCGAGCACCGTTCCGGTCACGGTCTTTTCCGTAGGATTCTCCTGCGCATTCAGTCCCGGCCCGTGGAGAAGCAGTCCGGCTGCCGTCGCGAGAAAGATGACGGCCATGCAAAAGACTTTTTTCATATTTCTTGTAT
>CAVBPI010000297.1:604-3665 GCA_963596955.1 bacterium
GCGGAGCGAGAAATCTTTTTCCTGCTCCAAGCACTTTAATGCCACCATCTCCATGCGGTTTCACACCTGCAAAATTATGCAATCCCCCGCAAGCCTGTTACCTCAAAACGGACAAGTTGTGCAACAATTTGGACAAAATGCCTATCTTTGGAGTGCCCGGATAATAATTCCGGCCACTTTGCATTTGAGATGAAACGCAGGACTTTCATATTAAGGTCAATTCTTCGGGTTCTACTGGCGGCGGTCTGCCTTGCCGGCCCGTATGTTGAACCGGCGCGCGGCAATTCACCGCTGACCGGGCGCTTTTCCCGCGTGCCGGTGGGCGAGAGTTCCATCACTCCGGCCTATGCCTTCGCGCAGGATTCCCTCGGCTTTGTCTGGATAGGCACCGACTCGGGACTCTACCGCCATGACGGGATTCGCGCTCAGCGCTTCGTCTGGGAGGCGGACAATCCGTCCTGCATCTGCAACGAGCACATAAATGTCATTGACTACGACAGCGCTTCCGGCAGGCTTCACATCGGCACCGACCGCGGATTCTGCACCTACGACAACGCCGGCGGCTTCGTTCAGGACACGACGGTCGGCCCGCGTCATGTCAAGGTGGTGCGGCGGTTCGGGGACGCAATCTGGATTGGCACGACGGACGGGCTCTTCCGCCGCGGTGTCGCGGACGGAACGCGGGTTGTCCTTCCGGGCATTCATGTCGCAAGTTCGTGCGTCATCGGGAATGTGCTCTTCTTCGGGAGCTACGGCTGCGTGTGGAAAGTCGGCCCCGACGAAGACTCCGCAGGCATCCGTGTTGATGTCGGAACAGGCCTGTCCGGCAATCTCGTGCTTGCCCTGTCCGGAATTTCAGAGGATTTCCTTCCTTCAGCGGGCGTTTCTTCTGCGGCAGACGGCCTTTTTGTGGGCACCGAGAGGGGACTCTACAGTCTTGATGTCCGGGACGGTGCGCTCCGCTGCCTCTGGGACGGCGGCCCGGTGAAGAATTTTCTCTATCTCCCGGACGGCAGCCTCGCGGCTGGCACGGACAACGGACTGCTGCTCCTCTCGCCTTCGGGAAATCTTGAGGTCTATCGCCACGAGGTCGGCAATACCCGCTCCCTTCCCGACAATGTCGTGTGGGCGACCATGCTTGACGGAGACGGAAACCTGTGGGTCGGAACAGACCACGGAGCCGCGCTGACACGTCTCAACGAGGAATACGATTTCGTCGGAGTCGAACGCGCCGGTCTGAGGGACGGCCTTGACATCTCCTCCGTCCTCTGTGCGGACGGTCATGTCTTCACTGCGGGGATGAACGGGATTATTGATTTCGCCCCTTCGGGAAAGCACTCCGTCTATAAGTCCGACAGGGGAGAGGCGGACAGGAGGCTTGCCCACAACAAGGTACGCGCCCTCTACGGCGACGGCCGCTCCGTGTTCTCCGCATCCGACGCCGGGCTCGACCGCATCCGTGACGGGAGGGTAACCCACTGGCATATAACCGAATCCTCCGGGAGATACCTTTCTGACTGGATGTACGCTGTCGTGGAGGATTCCTCCGTGAGGCTTTGGACTGGAACATACGACGGCGGCATTTTCGTCGTCTCCAAGTCGATACTACCGGAGAACGGAGGTGAGGTTCTCTGTGACAGGCACATTTCCACGAATGACGGACTTTCCGGTAATATAGTTCTTCGGCTCAGCGCCTTCGGCGACAGGATTGCCGCCGTGACCGACAAGGGCGTGGATGTCATCGACTCAAGGACATTCAGAATTTCTCATGTTACGGTTCCTGGCTCCCGGCGCACCCTTTCGCTCGCCTCCGACGGGGAAAGGCTGTGGGTCGGGACCGAGGCCGGCGTATATTCCCTTGACGATGACGAGCTGCTTCCTGTCAGCGGAACTTCCGTCTCGGCGCAGTCGCTCGTCTTTTCCGGCGGCTTCCTATGGCTGACCGACGGCAGTGAAATCTGGCGCTGCGAGGTTCCCGACAATCATGCCACGAACTCTTCTTGCGAGGTTTCTTCTTGCGAGGTTTCTTCTTGTGAGGCTTCTTCTTGTGAAAACTCCTCTCCGCAGTGGCAGCTCATCCGCAAGTTCGAGAATCCGCTTTTCTGCCTTGCAGCCGACTCGGACAGTGTCTATGCGGGTTCCGTCAACGGCTTCTATTCCGTTCCGAAATCAGCCTCACCGATGCAGTCGCATCCCGACAGGATTGTCATCACCGCGCTCTATCTCGACAATGTCCCCGTCGTTCCCGGAGCCGACTATTCCGGCCGCCGCATTCTCGCCTCCGACATCGCGCTCGCCGACGGAATCACTCTCGGCCGCGACCAGAACTCCTTTGCGCTCAACTTCTCCTCAATGAAATATCCTGCTCCCGCAGGTCGTTTCGCATGGCGGCTCAAAGGCTTCCACGACGAGTGGCAGACTGGTTCCGCGGACAGCCGCGCCGTGTTCCTGAATGTCCCGTCAGGAGAATATTCCTTCGAGGTCTGCCATCTCAATCCCGAGGGCAGCCCTGATTCCGAGACCAAGGTCCTGAAAGTCAATGTCCTGCATCCGTGGTACGCGACTGTCTGGGCGTGGCTGGCCTACATTGTCCTGCTGGCCGGCGCCGTTGCTTTCATCGTCTATTTCATGAAGGTGCGCCGTCAGCTCCAGATTGAGCGCGCGGAGAGGGAAAAGGCGCAGTCCATAGCCAACTCGACGATAAGCCGTACGCAGGAATTCCGCGAGACCCTGAGCGCAATCTTCGGCCAGCGCCCTTCGGAAGCGTCCTCTCCGGACTCTGAATTCATGAAGGAAATCTCCGACATCGTGAACCGTCACCTTTCCGACCCGGAGTTTTCCGCCGCGGCACTCTGCGCGGAGTCCCGCTGGCCCGCCAAGCAGATCTATCGCAAGATAAAGCAGCTCACCGGACTCGGTACCGTCGAGTTCATCCGCGACATCCGTCTCTCGCAGGCGGCCTCGCTCCTCGAACAGGGCCAGCTCAGCATAACCGAAATCATGTACCGGGTCGGCTTCACCACCCCGTCCTATTTCTCCAAATGCTTCAAGGCCCGCTACG
>CAVBPI010000298.1:0-3648 GCA_963596955.1 bacterium
GTTGTAACCATTTTCGGAGACACGGATTTTTATTGACAAAACAAAAAAAATTTACGCATAAATGAAAAAAAATGAAATTATAACACTGACAATCAGCGTTATAGCCCTTATTGCCGTCATCGTTTTCGGCACACTCTCATTCGTCGGGAACAACAAGAAGGCGGCCGCCGGAACCGAAGCCGCAGAAACCGAATCCGTATCTCACGCGGGCGACATCGTCTATGTCCAGCTCGACAGGATTCTTCAGGAATACGACATGGCGAACGACAAGCGCTCGGTCGTTGAAACCAAGGTTCAGAACATTCAGGCCGAGGTCAACAGGAGAGGCAAGAAGCTCGAAAAGGACATCAAGGACTTTCAGGAGAAGATGGACAAGGGACTGATGACGCGCTCGGTGGCAGAGGTTCAGAGCCAGAAGCTCCAGAAGGCGCAGGACGACTTCAACATCTATGCTCAGCAGAAGCAGAACGAGATTCAGGAGGAGCAGATTGTGATGATGAACCAGCTCGCGGACGCAATCAAGACCTGGCTTGACAAGTACAACGAGACGATGGGATATGCGATGATTCTCACGAATCAGGGCGGCGCTCCGGTCATCACGGGCGACGCTGCGCTCGACATCACCGACGAGGTAATTGCCGGGCTGAACGAGGAATATGTCGCCAACAAAGGAAAGAAATAAAAATTGAGAATAGCGCTGCTGTCCTGCTTTTACCCCTACAGAGGAGGGATTTCCCAGTTCAACGCCTGTCTTTTTGAAGAACTGGGCAAGACGAATGATGTCAAGGCCTTCAATTTCACGAGGCAGTATCCCGAATTTCTCTTCCCGGGCAAGACGCAGAAGGTGACGGAGGACGACGAGGCCGTGCCGGTGCGGAGCACATCCGTGCTGGACACGGCCAATCCTTTTTCCTACCTCAGGACGGTGCGCGAGATACGCCGCTGGAAGCCGGACCTGCTGATTGTACGCTACTGGATGTCATGGTTCGCCCCGTCGCTCGGCTATGTCTGCCGGAGGATGAGGCGCAGCTGCAGGGTTATCGGGATTCTCGACAATGTCATCCCGCACGAGCCGCATTTCTTCGACGCCCCCCTGACCAGGTATTTTCTGACGGGATGCGACGGCTATGTCACCCTCTGCGAGACTGTGTCGAAAGACCTGTTGAGGCTGAGGCCGGACGCAAGGTTCACCGTCATCCAGCACCCCCTCTACTCGCATTTCGGGAAGAAGATGCCTAGGGAGGAGGCGGAAAGCAGGCTGGGACTTGAGCACGGGAAGAAGAACCTGCTGTTCTTCGGACTGATTCGCGAGTACAAGGGACTGGATATTCTGCTTGAGGCGTTTGCAGGACTGGACGAAGGCTATCAGCTGATTATCGCGGGCGAGCCTTACGGCAGCTTCAGCCGGTATCAGGAAATCATCGACAGGATTCCCGGCGGGGACAGGAGGATTGTCAAGGCGCTGCACTATGTCAGGGACTCGGAGGTCTCGCTGTATTTCTCGGCGGCCGACCTGACGGTGCTGCCCTACAGGAGCGCGACCCAGAGCGGGATAAGCTCGGTGTCCTATCACTTCGAGGTGCCGATGGTGGTCACGGGCGTGGGAGGCCTGAAGGAGACAATCGGAGACCGCGGAACGGGAATTGTGGCAGAGGAGGTGACTCCGGATGCGATAAGGGCGGAAATAGTGCGCTATTTTGCCGACCCGTCGCTGCGGGAGCGCTTCGTCGCGGAGATAAGGAAGGAAAAGGAGAGGCTGTCGTGGAAAGGATTTGCCGACAGGCTTCTTGAGTTTGCACATGGTCTTGGACCTGCACGGAAAGGCGGGGCGTCAGGACAAAAGAAGTAGGAGAACCGGAATATGAACATTCGTGGAATACTCGGCCTTGCCATGGCCGCAATCGCGCTGACCGTCCTTTCACCGGCGGATGCAATTGCGCAGGACAGTTATGTACCGACGCCGGTGACGGTGTCCAAGGAGAAGGTCAAGGTCGGCGGAAAGCTCTGCTGGTCCCATGTCGTTCTCGAGAGACAGACCCTCTACTCGATAAGCAAGGCCTACGGGGTCAGCGTCGAGGACATCTACAAATACAACCCGTCAGTCCGCACGGAAGGCCTGAAGAAGAACGCCATAATCCTGATTCCGGTGGTAGAGGACGAGACCGCGACGAAACCTGCAAAGGGCAAGGAGTCCGCGAAGACCGAGAAGAAAGCCGACGGGCAGGAAAACGCCAAACCAACAAAGGCGACCAAAACGGAGGAAATGTCCGCGACGGAGGACAAGGCGGAGGTGACCCGTCAAAAAGAAAAGAATAATCCTAAGAAAGAGCAGACGGTCCATACCGTGCGCTGGTATGAGACCATAGAGACCATAGCCGCGAAATACGGAGTGAGCGTCGAGTCCATAATGAAGGCTAACAAACTTTCCGGAAAGGAACTCAAGTCACGCCAGAAACTTGTGATTCCGGCAAAGGACGCGGCCGTGGAGACGGAGGCTGGCCGGCAAGGCTCCGCTGAAACCTCAACGCAGGAGAGAAATCCGGATTACGGCACCGGTTCAGCAGCGGAAAGGAAGGTGAAGTCAGAAGATGAGTTCAGCGCCGACGAATCGACGGAGACGGGCTCCGGTTCAGCAGTCGGAATCAGGAAGGAGAACAGCGTGAACTTCGCGCTCGTGCTGCCGTTCATGGCAGGGACGGAAAAGCCGAGTTCATCATCGTTCGACTTCTACTGCGGAGCACTTCTCGCGGCTCGTGAACTCGGCCTTGACAGCCTCAATGTTAACCTCAATGTCTTCGATACGGGCACCGACGCGCCGACAAGACGTGAACTTGGAAGGGAGGACTTCATCATAGGCCCGCTCTCCCCTGCCGACATAAGAAAGGTCCATGACGCGGCCGGAGACGACGTGGCGATAATCTCCCCTCTCGACCCGAAGGCCGCGGCTCTCACCGGTGAGTTCCCGAAACTGGTTCAGGTGCCCACCCCGCACGACCTTCAGTACGCCGACCTCGTGCAGTGGATTGCCGACGAGACTCAGAGCGGCGACAGGACGGTGCTCATCTCCGAGAAGGGCGGAAAGGAAAGCGAGGCAATGAAGGTCTTCACAGAGATTCTGGACATATCCGGTCTGAAATACAAGGACTTGCAGTACAGCCTGCTCGAAGGGCGCGACATCATCGAGAAGCTTAAGAGCATCACCGTAGAAAGCCCGAAGACCAACAGGTTCATCATCGCCTCCGAAAGCGAGGCCTTCGTCAATGACGTGTTCCGCAACATCAGCCTCCTCTCCCGCGAGAACCGCAAAGTGGAGGTGTTCTGCCATTCCAAGGTGCGCGGATATGACATCGAGGTGGAAAGCCTGCACAACAACGACCTGCACATAAGCCTCGCCTACTACATCGACTACAACACTCCGGAAACAATAAGCTTCGTCAAGGCCTACCGTGCCCTTTTCAACACCGAGCCGACCCAGTTCAGCTTCCAGGGCTACGACGTGACCAGATACTTCTGCGAACTCCGCGCCGCCTACGGAGACGACTGGCTCAAGGCCATCGGCAACTGCCCCAAGACCGGCCTCCAGACCAGCTTCAACTTCCGCGACGGCTCCCGCATCAACGAAGGCGTCCGCCGCATCGAGTACAGACC
>CAVBPI010000299.1:0-978 GCA_963596955.1 bacterium
CGTCCGTTTGAGACTCTGAGCTCGAAGAGGAAATTGTTATATTCTTTGATTATGCACCGTCAAACATGGCGGGGCAAGGAGGATCTGTCAACTCACACGCGACTGCCCCCCCCACGCAGCAACAAAGACAGTGGGTGGTCTTGTAATTTATAGAGGAAAGATAAGCACTATTTTTCGAACAATGTCATATATTCACAGAAAACATACGAATATATGACGCCCGCTATAGGGTAATTCTACTTCTTCGACCTTCCCTAAGAATGGTTGCACTTCCTACACCAGCGATAAACTTTCTGCCACCGTGCCTCGGCGACTATCTTCCGCAGAACCACAACGCCACCGAGCAGGCCCTCGCCATGGAACGCAGAACCTGTACTACAATGCCGAGAAGGACTGCTTCGTCTGCCCGATGGGGCAGCATATGGAACATGCCCGTGACGAGAGAGCCAAGTCCAATCTTGGATATGTGTCAACCATAGGCAGATACATGGCCCGTAACTACGCCGGATGCCCGCTGAGGTGTCTGTGCTATAAGGGGGGGGGACGATTACAAGTTCTTCACAATGTCCACGAAATTCTCAATGACATACCGGGCATCCTCCAGCGACATCTTTGTATTCAGAGGGAGCGTAATCTCATTCTCGAAGAGGCGGTAGGCATTCGGGAAATCGGCGATGTCGAAGCCCAGAGACTTGTAGGCGGTCATCATCGGAAGCGGCTTATAGTGGACATTCGTTGCGATTCCGCGCTCGGCCATCAGTTCAATCACCTTGTTGGCTTCCGCACGGGTACGTCCCTGAAGACGGACAATATAAAGATGGTGCGACGAGCAATGATCCGCGCCCCTATGGTTCAGGTATGCGACCTGATGTTCCGAATCAAGGGCTGAATTGAGAGCGTCGATACCGCTGTTGTAGAGCGCAACAATTTCGTGACGCTTTTCAAGCATCTGAGGATAGCGTTCGAACTGAATCAGGC
>CAVBPI010000299.1:1028-3648 GCA_963596955.1 bacterium
GCCATGATGTCGGTCATATTGCACTTGTACCACGGCCCGATGATGTCATATTCCCAAGCGCCGAGCTTCGTCTTCGCAAGCGCATCCTTGTTCTGACCATGAAGAGAAAACAGCTGAGAGAGGCGATATATGAACTCGTTCCAAGTTTCGCCTTCAATGAAAGGAACAGGACTTCCGCAATAAACCTGCTGCCGCTCAACCTTTTCGGTTCCGAAAGGCAGGTTCCAGGTCATCGCTCCCCCTTCGGCCGTGGTGAAATTCTTCACCGCATGAAAAGAAAACGAGCTGAAATCGGCAATCTCACCGGCCATCTTGCCATGGCGTGAGGCACCGAATGAATGGGCGCAGTCGTTGGAAATGGCTATGCGCCCTATAAGTCTCTGAATGTCGTTTGCCGGGCGGAATTTTGCCTTAATCTCCGGACGATTCACTATCTCCCGAACTCTATCGACATCTGCACAAATGCCAGCAATATCCACAGGGACTATGACTTTTGTGCGTTCAGTGATAGCCGCGGCCAGCTTGTCATAATCCATCTCGACATTATCCTTCTGAGAATCCACAAATACGATTGTCGCGCCGACATGAGCCGCAACCGACGCAGACGCCGTGTAGGTGTAGGCCGGGACAATCACCTCATCCCCAGGGCCGACTCCCAGCACATGAAGTGCCATCTCCATCGCCGCCGTAGCGGAGTTCAGGCAGACGGTCTTCTCCGTGTGGACATATTCCGAAATCTGCTTCTCAAGCTTCTTTGTCCTCGGTCCGGTGGTAATCCATCCGCTCAAGATTGCATCACGAACCTCATTAGCCTCAGCCTCCGTCATATCTGGCGGAGAGAAAGGCGCTGAACGGCACATTCCTTCTTTTCAAATCTGTGCTCATAGAATTTATTTTTTAACGTTCACTGACAATTACCCAAAATGTCTTGAAAATCAGTCTGATGTCATACCAGAACGAAGCATTTTTCACATACTCCAGATAAAGCCGGATCTTTTCCTGCATTATCACATTGATGTAGTAATCTTCCGGATTCTCAGCCTTTTCCATCAGTTCGTTTTCATTGCGGAACTTGATTGAAGCCGGATCCGTAATCCCGGGACGCACGTCAAGCACGTGCATCTGTTCCGGTGTCCAGTAGTCAACATAGTGGCGAACCTCCGGGCGAGGCCCCACAAGACTCATGTCCCCGATGAAAACATTGATAAGCTGCGGAAGCTCGTCAATCTTGAACTTTCGGATAAAATAGCCGCTGCGCGTAACGCGGGGGTCATACCCTCCTATGGTAACGAGACTCCCCTTGTCCGCCCCGTCACTCATCGAACGGAATTTGAATATGCGAAAGTCCTTGTTATGCCGCCCCACACGTACCTGCCTGTAAAATACCGGTCCCGGAGAATCCAGCTTTATCCAGACAGCCACAATTAAGAATAACGGGCTCAGGGCCAGCAGTCCAAGCCCGCTGGCCACCATATCAAACAGTCGCTTCATGATTTAGTGATATATAAATTTCACTGAATGAGTCTTCAGCATCTATTATTGGGAGCAAGAGATGATTGAGGGAAAGCATTCCTTGCTTTAGAAATACTATATTATCTCAGTTTTCTGCCAATAATCAATCCGACTATTGTTCCACAACCATAAGATATATGAACACAGAAAAACATCAAAAAGAGTGGGAAAAAACACTTCCAGCCATGCTCTTTGGCCGCAAGAAAGGAAGCCACGGCATCGCAAATGAAATACACGCAAAGTCCTGCCATTAAAAGATAAAAGAACGGGGACCATACAAACGACAGCATTGTTCCCGCTATAATACCGACAACGAAAAGAAATGGTATAAGATGACGGAGTCCTATCGCCTCTCTATCCACATAAAACAAATGACCTATGGACTCACCATTGGCATACATCTGCTTACAAGACAGATACAAGGTTGGACGGGCATAATACGAACTAACTATCTCCGGGTCGAAATACACCTTATACCCAGCCTTGCGGATGCGAGAATTATACTCATTATCCTCGGCACGAGGTAAATCCTCGCGCATACCGCCAACTTTATCAAATACATAACGTGGGAAAGCCCCAAAAGGAACCGAATCAACACAGCCCGGTTTCTCGCCAACCCGGAACGCTGAACCGCCTATGCCAAAACGAGAATAATTTAATATCGCATTCGTCTTAGCCCATAATGTATTGTCAAATGGCAGGATTATGCAGCGCCCGCCCACATTTCCTCGACTTTCGTCTGCCACCAAATCACCGATGCATTTCTCGATATAATCCTTGTTATATAGTGCATGAGCATCAAGACGGATGATGTATGGTGCC
Source organism: bacterium (assembly GCA_963596955.1). GTDB lineage: Bacteria > Bacteroidota > Bacteroidia > Bacteroidales > UBA932 > Cryptobacteroides. Next base: position 3,363 of record CAVBPI010000299.1, read on the forward strand.
GTCGATTTTTTTGCGCCAATATTAAACGCGACAGACTGAATCCTTTTAGGATTGTGGATAAAACGAATATTCACATACTTTTTGCGATATTCTTCAACAATCTCTTTTGTTCTATCAGCGCTCCCCCCATCCACTACCATCAAGTCCATTTCTGAGAATGGAAATGTTTGTTGAATGATGCAATCCAGACATTTTGCAATGAATTTTTCCTCATTGAGAGTAGGTATAATAACTGCGACTTTATAATCAATCATGCCAATAGAATCTTTTCATCTTTGTACTTTCC
>CAVBPI010000300.1:0-3612 GCA_963596955.1 bacterium
CGTTGATGTTGTCTTTAACAAGGGCGGTGACAAGGCTGTTAAGCTCGTCGTGAAGTTCAACGACGGCTCGCAGGAGCAGGCTGACATTACCGTCAAGGTTCTCGGCACACTTTCCGCCGACATAAAGGCTGCCGGACTCACTCCTAAGGGCTGCGCGAAGAATGGCGCAGAAATCACATTCTCTCTTGAAAATGTTGTCGGAGAGCCTACTTCCTACAAGTGGACTTTCCCGGGCGGAACACCGGAGACTACTACCGAGGCTTCTCCTAAGGTCACTTGGAACAGTCAGATTGACGACGTGAAGGTCACTTGCGAAATGACTCGCGAAAGCGACGGAGCTAAGACGACTGTTGAAACTTCAATCATCGCCGGCAACTATCCTCTTCTCAAGCAGAAGGACGAATATGATGTCTTCGGATTTGACGGAACGAAGGATGTTCTCCCGAACTGGACGGCATGGGCTTCCGACGGAGACCAGAAAAGCAAGGTGACAATTGTCGATGGAGGTTCAAACTCGGCAAAGTGCATGAGGGTTGATGCAACGACATATATGTATCTCCCGGGACAGGCGGGGCAGGGTTTCATCGACGTGTTCCACCGCAATAACTGGACGAACAACTGCTCTATGGAAGTGGGCAAGAAATACATCCTCTCTTTCGACATCAAGGCGCAGGCTCCGGATGTTTCAACTTTGACTGACCTCACAACGCCTTTCCCGGAGATTGCAAAGCAGAACAAGGGACAGCTCGGTGCGGTTATGGAGATTGCATGGATTTATTGCTGCACTCCAAGTGACGGACTTTATGATTCTCTCCGTGATATGTACACTGCGGAGGATTGGAAGGATGTTTTTGGAAAGGACTATGTATCACAGACATCCGGCGACAAGACTCTCCACGAGTTCCGCTATACGGCTCTTACCGGAGAAAAGGAGGATATGAGCGACCTGCACTTTGTGAACCTGATTGGTGCCGACTGGCAGACACTCACGTCTGAGTTCACCCTTGCTGTAGAAGGCGCGAATACCGGGGATGTATTTGACAACTGCTTCATCTCTGTTCGCTGTGCAGGCTACGGTGCTACATTCTTCCTCGACAACTTCCGCATCGACGAGGTTGAGGAATAAGTAACAGATAACTGTTGTGTATTCGGGCAGTGCGCCAATCCGGGCGCACTGCCGACTTAAAGGAGAGTCTTGAGCATATTTTTAGACAGATGCATCAATTCCTCATTCTCTCAAATCGCGTGTGTTTTTAAGGTCTATAAAATAACGCCAACATTATGAAACGGTTAATTGCCTCTCTGATGCTTCTTGCATCGGTGGGAGCCGCTGCTTTTGCGCAGCAGGTGAGGGTCACGGGAAAGGTGACCGACAGTCAGGGCGAGCCGATTCCTTGGGCAAATGTCTATGAGAAGGGCACGAGGAACGGGGCGACCACTGACGACGACGGTAAGTATCCAATCAGCGTCAAGTCCGGTGATGCCGTGCTCGTCGCCTCTTTCATCGGCTATCAGGACAAGTCACTGACCGTTTCAGGAAAATCAGTCGTTGACTTTGTCCTCGAATCGGACTCCGAAGTCCTCGACAACGCGGTCGTCATCGGCTACGGTACGGCACGCCGTCAGGACCTGACCGGCTCCGTTGCCTCAATCAACCCGGAAAAGCTGGAGAACCATGTCATGTTCTCCGTCGATGACGCCCTCAAGGGAGGGGTCGCCGGACTCATGGTGTCTTCGACCAGCGGACAGCCGGGCGCGGCTTCCAAGATGCTCATCCGCGGCGCCGCCTCGCTCTCCGGCTCCACCTCTCCGCTCATCGTCGTTGACGGCTTCCCTCTCGGTGATGTCGCTACCTCATCAGGAATGGGCATGGCCGGGATGGATTCCCAGATGAGTTCTTTGGCAATGATAAATACGGATGACATCGCCTCTATCGAAGTCCTCAAGGATGCCTCTTCCACGGCAATCTATGGAAACCGTGGCGCGAACGGAGTCATCATGATTACGACAAAGAAGGGACGCGGTTCCTCCGGGCGCATCCAGTACAGCGGCTATGCCAGCTTCCAGCAGCTTCCCAAGAAGATAGATGTGCTGGACTTCAAGGGGTACGCGACAATGATGAACGAGAAGACTCCTACCTATCTTCTCTTCTCTGACAGCGACGGCAATCTCCGCAACTTCGATTTCGACAAGATTAAGACAAAGGACTGGCAGGATGAGATTTACCGCACCGGATTCATCCAGAGCCACAATCTCTCCATGCAGAACTCCACCGACAAGACCAATTTCCTCGTCAGCGCCTCCTATATGCAGAACCAGTCAATCATCATCTGCACCAACTGGAACAAGCTCACAGGTAAGGTGAACGTCGATCACAACTTCACCGACAAACTCAAGGTCGGTGTGGATCTCAACTACAGCCGGATTGTCGATGACGGAGTCCCGACATCAGGAGGAAACGGCACGGCTATCGGCACAATCATGGACGCGCTCATTTCCCAGCCGTTCGACCTTACGGACTCCGACACTCAGACCTATTTCAGAAGAGCAGGGGTGCCGGAAACGGTAATCGAATCCTATCTCAGTTCGAACAAGCAGAACCCGGTGACGATGGCGAACGACATCAAGATGAAGAAGATTCTCAGCCGCACCATCGCCAACTCATACGTTTCGTACAACATTCTCGATGACCTTGTGCTCCGTATCAGCGGCGGACTCGACAGCTATGCCCTTGAAGAGAAGCAGTACTACCCGAAGAGCACGCCGAGGGGACAGCTCTATCAGGGACAGGCGTGCATGGCGAACATCTCAAGCCTCGGCTGGCTCAACGAGAACACCCTCACGTGGTCTCCGACCTTCGCCGATAAACATCGTCTGAACCTGATGGCGGGCATGACCGAGCAGGGTTCGCGCAATTATTACACGGCAACGGAGGCATCAGCCTTTGACAATGAGACTCTTGGCTACAACAACCTCCAGATGGCGAAGAACTTCACTTCGTATTCATCCACAGGCAAGGGTTCGATGATGTCGTTCATCTTCAGAACCAACTATGCCTACGATGACCGCTACATCGCCACATTCACGTTCCGCCGTGATGGTACATCCACATTCGTGAAGAACAAATGGGGCTCGTTCTATTCCGGAGCCCTCGCATGGAACGCGAAACAGGAATCGTTCCTTATCGACAACCGCACGATAAGCACCTTGAAGTTGAGGGCGTCGCTCGGAGAAGTCGGAAACTCAAACGTGCCTACCGCAGGCTCTTTCGCGCAGCTTTACAACACGAACACGGCGTTCGGAACGGATGTCAGCATCGGACAGTCTCCGGTGACCCTCGCCAATGAGAACCTTACATGGGAGAAAACCCTTGAATATAACTTCGGAATCGAGTACGGAATGTGGAACGAGCGTCTTCACATAGACCTTGACCTCTACAACAAAACCACCCGTGACCTGCTTCTTGAAGCTCCTGTGCTCAACATCTCCGGCTACCCGAAGGCTTGGCAGAACATAGGAAGCATACGCAACATGGGAGTGGAGCTGTCGCTCAGCGCGAATCTTATCGACACCCGTGATTTCCAGTGGAGCATGAATGCCAACATGACGCAC
>CAVBPI010000301.1:0-481 GCA_963596955.1 bacterium
CTTCTGAATCCACGAATCGACATATACCCGATACATGAGCGCATCCTCGCGTATTGCCTTTTTCCTCGAAGGGAAATCCATGACGCTTTCCGAGTCACAGATGACATAGCCGTGTCCCGGTGTCACGGCGACTTCCGGAGCCATATTCATAAAGTCCGGCAGACCGATGTCTCCGATTCCGTCCTTCTTCCCGCAGTCGAAAATCGGCAGTGTGCTGTTCTTGAAGTTCCCTGACGCTGTGATATATACGCTCGTGTTCCCGAGTTTCGTCCCTCCGTTGTCCTCGTTCATCATCCTGATCATCGACGTCCCCTCCGGAAACCGTTCAATCTTGTCTTCCTTTTTGCAAGATGACATGGCTGCCATTGCAAGGACGGAGCATATTGTCGCCCCGAATATTCCCTTAAATTTCATTTGCCTTATTCTTTTTTCCGGCATCGGCTTCATCAAAAATTGTGCGAGAGCGGGTGGTAATTTATAC
>CAVBPI010000301.1:544-3582 GCA_963596955.1 bacterium
ATACTTTTTCGCTTATTCTGCGAATCATCTGGCATGGATTGCCCACGGCGACGCTTCCCGAGGGTATGTCCCTGGTCACGACACTTCCGGCTCCGATTGTGCAGCGGGCGCCGATGGTGACGCCGGGCAATATGGTCGCATGACCGCCAATCCAGCAGTCGTCTCCGATTGTCACGGGGCGTGCCCACTCTTCGCGGGTGACCCTTTCTTCAGGGGCGGTGCTGTGGCAGGCGGTATAAATCCCGACGTTCGGCCCGATGAAGCAGTTGTCGCCGATGGTGACATACGCCTCGTCCAGCACCGTGAGCCCGAAATTTGCGAAAAAGTGCTTCCCTACCCGGATGTGCCGGCCGTAGTCGCAGAGGAACGGCTGGTTTATGACGGTGTCATCGTCGCATTCTCCCAATATCCTGTGCAGCATCCTGTTGCGTTCTTCCGTCAATGACGGCCTCAGCCTGTTATATTCCCAGCAAAGCTCCTTTGTGCCGTTCAGCATCTCAAGCAGCTCCGGAGTATCGGCAAAATAGACCTCCCCACCCACCATTTTCTCGTATTCGCAGTTGTTCTGTTTCATGTCTCCTCGAAATTTGATGCAAAGATAATTCATTGAATGAAATTTTGATTATATTTGTCACCGCAAGTCTCTGAGATAATGGTATGAAACGAACAGGATGCAGGTCTGACCGATGAAAAAGATAGCCTTCATAGACATTGAGGTGGGAGGACGGGGGAAGATTCTTGACCTTGGCGCAATTAAGGGTGAGCAGTCGTTCCATTCTGCTAAAGTCGCTGATTTTGTGGATTTTATCAGTGACTGCGAATATCTGTGCGGTCATAATGTCATTGAACATGACCTGACATATCTGCGGCCGTTTCTTGGGAAAAGCCATAAGGTTATAGACACTCTGTATCTTTCACCGCTCCTGTTTCCCATGCGGCCCTATCACCGGCTGCTCAAGGATGACAAGGTTGATTCTGAGGAACTTAACAATCCGCTGAATGATGCAAGAAAGGCCAAGATTCTTTATGAAGATGAGGTGAATGCATTCAGAAGCCTTTCGGAATCATTGCAATTGCTCTACTATGACCTCACGTCAGACGACATTCATTTCAGCGGGTTCTTCAAGTCCGTTGATTATTCTGTCGGTTGGAGGCCATCTTTTCTGAGAAAGCCGCTGGCGGACAGTATTCGCTCCGTTCTTGCGGGACTCGTCTGCGAAAACGCGGACATTGAGACGTTTGTGAGGCAGAATGGCGTTGAATGCGCATACGCGACGGCTGTCACACTGACCCGCGACCGCAATTCGATAACTCCGGCCTGGGTTCTGAAAAATTATCCTGCGGTAGAAAAAATTATATATGCGCTGAGAAACAGGAATTGCGGGAATCCATCATGTGAATATTGTTCCGCCGCCTTCAACCCGGAAAGGGCACTGAAGAAATGGTTCGGATACGAACATTTCAGAAAGTTCAACGGCGAGCCGTTGCAGGAAAATGCCGTGCGTGCGGCAATCGGAGGTGAGTCTCTGCTCTCGATATTCCCGACCGGAGGCGGAAAGTCTCTGACATTCCAGTTGCCTGCGCTTGTCGCCGGAGAGACCGTGCGCGGACTTACTATAGTGATTTCTCCTCTCCAGTCTCTCATGAAGGACCAGGTTGAGAATCTTGAGAGGAAAGGAATATCCGATTCCGTCTATATAAACGGGCTGCTGTCGCCTGTCGAGAGGCGTGATGCCCTTGAGCGCGTGCGCAATGGTGAGGCCTCTATGCTTTATATCGCTCCGGAACAGCTGCGCTCAAAGACCATCGAGAAGATTCTGATGTCACGCACGGTGTCGCGCTTTGTCATTGACGAGGCTCACTGTTTTTCGGCATGGGGACAGGACTTCCGGATAGAATATCTCCATATCGCCGATTTCATAAAATCTCTTCAGGAAGCAAAGGGGCTTGAGCAGCCTGTTCCCGTCTCGTGTTTCACAGCGACGGCAAAGCCTAAGGTAATCAGCGACATCACGGACTATTTTCAGGAAAGGCTCGGTCTCCGTCTCAGACGTTTCACGACAGACGCGACGCGGACGAATTTGCACTACACGGTTCTTTATCGAGCGAACAATGAAGAGAAGTATCAGACTCTCAGAGATTTGCTCATAGACACAACCTGCCCGGCCATCGTCTATGTCACGCGGACAAAGGCAGCGGAAGACCTTGCCGCGAGACTTTTGCGTGACGGTCTTGACGCGCGGGCTTTCCATGGGCAGATGGAGACGCGCGTCAAGGTGCAGAATCAGGATGACTTTATAAATGACAGAGTGCGTATCATTGTCGCGACATCTGCCTTCGGGATGGGCGTTGACAAGAGTGATGTCGGGCTTGTCGTGCATTATGAAATATCCGATTCTCTTGAAAATTACATACAGGAAGCCGGGCGTGCCGGTCGTGACGTGCATTCAGAGGCGGATTGTTATGTCCTGTATAATGACGACGACCTGAACCGTCATTTCATACTCCTGAATCAAACCAAGTTGACGTTCAGCGAGATAAATCAGGTCTGGAGGGCAATCAAGGGACTGACGCAGAAGCGTGACATTGTCTGCATCTCCGCTCTTGAAGTTGCGAGGAAGGCCGGGTGGGATGAAATACGGGACGTCGAGACCAAGGTCAAGAGCGCCGTAGCTGCATTGGAGAATGCCGGATATGTCAAGCGTGGCATGAACAGTCCGAGGATATTCGCGACGAGTATCGTGCCGAAGAATCTTGATGAGGCGTCTCAAATCATACGTTCCGATGACAGGTTTGCTGAGGAGGAGCGGCAGGATGCGGTTCGTATAATCAAGTCCCTCATCTCGGAAAGAAGCCGCGCAAGGGCAGGTACCGCAGAGGCGGAGTCGAGGATTGATTATCTGTCCGATATGCTTGGAATTGAAACGGGAAAAGTCGTCCGCCTCGTGGAAAAGATGCAGCTTTGCGGGATTCTTGCCAAGGATGACGACATGACCGCGTATCTTCGCCCGTCCTTCTCGTCACGGATAGATGTGATG
>CAVBPI010000302.1:0-3579 GCA_963596955.1 bacterium
TTCTTGTACTTGCAGCCGGAATGGGCAGCCGTTACGGCGGACTCAAACAGATGGATGGACTCGGTCCGAACGGCGAGACAATCATCGACTATTCTATTTATGACGCCGTACAGGCCGGATTCGGAAAAGTCGTGTATATCGTCAGGGAATATTTCCTTGAGGACTTCAAGAAGCACGTCGCTGAAAGGTACAGTCATGTGAAATGCCTCGACGGAACTCCTCTCCAGTTCGACTTCGTGATTCAGGAACTCGACAAGATTCCGGCAGGATTTACCCTCAACCCGGAGCGCGTGAAGCCTTGGGGAACCAATCATGCCGTGCTGATGGCGAAGGATGTCATCCACGAGCCGTTCGCTGTCATCAACGGTGACGACTACTACGGAAAGGAGTCATTCAAGGTCCTCGCTGACTGGTTCAAGAAAAACGAGGGTTCGACGGGCAAATATGCTCTCGTGGGCTTCGAGATTGACAACACGCTCTCAGACTCCGGCACCGTGTCACGCGGAATCGGAACCGCCGACGCGCACGGCTTCCTCACTCATGTCGAGGAGCATCACAATGTCATCCGTCAGGCCGACGGCAAGATTCACGCTACGAACAGCGAGGGCGAGGACGTCATCCTTGCGGACAAGGCTCTCTGCTCAATGAATATGTGGGGCTTCACGCCTGACTACTTTGAAAAGAGCGGGAAAGTTTTCGTTGACTTCCTCAAGGAGAACATCAACGAGCTCAAGGCCGAGTTCTACATTCCGAATGCGGTTGACGCCCTCATAAAGAAGGGCGAGGCAAGCTGCGAGCTCATCTCGACTCCGTCACGCTGGTTCGGCGTAACCTATCAGGCTGACAGGCAGGGCGTGGTTGATAAGTTCAAGGAGTTTGCAGATAAGGGCATCTACCCAACGCCATTATATAAATAACGGGACTGGGCGAAGAAAAAGCGACCTGCTTCGTTGCATGGGGATTTCAAATCCTCACAACCGGGAGGTTGCTCCGGTGTTGAAATCCCCAGTGCGCCTTGCATCTCATCTTTTTCTTCATCCCCTCTCCCTAAGCAATCCGTAAAAACAACTTGAACATCAATAATATGGCATTTTTCAAAAGGCATAAGACTGAAAACGGAAAGGGATTTGACCTTTTCGGGACTTATGCATTTTATATTCCGGGAGGTACGGGAATATTCTGGCTTACCGTGATGTTCATGTTGGGAGCGATACTCGGCAACATCATCACGGTTGGCCTGACTCTCGGAGTGTCGGCCGATTTCGCGGCGAAGTACGGGATGCTGATTTCATATCCCGTGATGTTCATCCCGGCGATGCTCTTCGCGTCGTCGGCGAGCCGCAGGAACGTGATGTTCGAGGACGGGATAGCACTGGACAGCAGCAACTTCGGGAAATACAAGGGATGGGTCATCGCGGTCATAGTCTCTGTAGCCACCCTCGCCGCGGCATTTGTCTGCGATGTTTTCAATGCCATACTTCCGCCAATGCCGGAAGCTCTCCAGAAGGTCTTTGAGCAGATGATGGGCGGCCCGCTGTGGGTGAGCCTGCTCTGCGTTTCAGTATTCGCTCCTTTCTTTGAGGAATGGCTTTGCAGGGGCATGATTCTCAGGGGGTTGCTCCAGAAGATAAAACCGAGATGGGCCATAGTGCTCTCGGCTCTCTTCTTCGCGATTATCCACCTGAATCCTTGGCAGGCGATTCCGGCGTTCGCGCTCGGCTGCCTCTTCGGATATGTCTATTATAGGACAGGTTCGCTGAAGCTGACTATGCTGATGCACTGCGTGAACAACACCTTCGCGACGATTATCAGCAAGGTTTTGGGAACCGGAGAAGAGGAAAGTTTCATGGACGTGCTGAGCCCGTGGGCATACTGGCTCGAATTCATCGCCTGCATGGCGATAGTCGTCGCGGCGGTAGCGGCCTTGAGCGGCATAAGGATAAAGGACGGGGAGAAGTCGAACTGCGACAGGATAAAGTTTGAATAGGTCTGTCTCTTTGAACGACAGCGAGAAATATTGACATCATGAATTTTTCAGACATAGCATACTGCTCGGACAAGTACCAATATACGATGGGAAAATCCTTCTATGAGAGCGGCAGGAAAGACTCCATAGCTGTTTTCAATATGTTCTACAGGGTTGCTCCCGAAAACAACAACTGGGCTGTCGTGAGCGGAACCGAGGAGGTCATCGAGATGATTCTCTCGATGGGCGACAAGCCTGAGTCCTTCTTCGAGAAGTTCCTCCCGGGCGACGACTATGCCGAGTTCCGGAAATATCTCGCCGGAATGCGCTTCACGGGCAATGTCTATGCGATGAAGGAGGGCGAGATTGCCTTCCCGAACCAGCCGATTATCACGGTGGAGGCTCCACTGATTGAGGCTCAGGTGCTTGAGACCCCACTGCTGTGCATCATGAACCATCAGATGGCGGTGGCGACCAAGGCTTCGAGGGTGTGCCGCAGCACCAACCGGCCGGTCAGCGAGTTCGGTTCAAGGCGTGCTCACGGGCCGTGGGCGGCGACCTACGGGGCAAAGGCGGCCATCATCGCCGGCTGCGCGGGCACTTCAAATGTCCTCACCGGAGCCTATTTCGACTGCGGATCGACGGGAACCATGGCGCACAGCTATGTCACGACTTTCGGATGCTCGGTTCACGGGGAGTTCGACGCTTTCGACACCTACATCAAGACCCACCGGGGCGAGAACCTCATCCTGCTGATTGACACCTACGACACGCTCCACTGCGGAATCAAGAATGCAATCAAGGCTTTCCGCGCCAACGGGATAGACGATGAATATCCGTTCGGCTACGGAGTGCGCCTCGACAGCGGCGACCTCGCCTACCTCTCTGTGGAATGCAGGCGCATACTCGACGAGAACGGCCTGCGGAACTGCAGGATTTTTGCAACCAACTCGCTTGACGAATACCTGATCAGCGACCTTGAGAGGCAGGGTGCGGCGATTGACTGCTACGGAGTCGGCGACGCGATTGCCACGAGCAAGGCGAACCCGTGCTTCGGCAACGTCTATAAGCTCGTTCAGATTGACGGGACTCCGGTGCTCAAGCGCTCCGAGGACAAGGTCAAGCTCATAAACCCCGGATTCCAGATAACCTACAGGCTCCTCAAGCACGACGAGGAGAAGGGTGACGTGTTCAAGGTCGATGTGACCTGCCTTCGCGGCGACTCGCTCAGCGAAAAGATTGAGCGCGGGGAGGAAATCACGGTCTATGACGAGTATGACCGCTACAAGTTCAAGACATTCCCCTCCGGGAGCTACACGGCAATCCCGCTCCAGATTCCGGCAATCGCCGAAGGAAAGAGGGTCGCGCCGCACCGCAGCCTCGGGGAGAAGAGGGAATATTACAAATACACGCTGATGCATTTCAGTCCTTCGGAGCGACGTCTGATAAATCCTCACTACTACAAGGTGGACATTTCCGACGACCTCAGCGCAAAGAAGCTCGAAATCATCAACCGCCTCGTGAAGGAAATAAATGAGTTCAAGGAAATATGAGCGTCAGCGGATTTTGTGGATTCGAAATAATGGATATATACATATTATAATATATAAGGA
>CAVBPI010000303.1:0-3575 GCA_963596955.1 bacterium
TGATAATTATAACCAGATGGTGCTGATGTTCAAGGAGTTCGCTCTTGTATTCCGGGCCTATGACGACGGGGTCGCCTACAGGTTTGAGGGCAGGCTCGGCAAGGGACGGGAGTATGAGGTGCTTTCCGAGCAGGCGGAATTTGACTTCGGTCAGGACCGGGATGCCTTCGTGCCTTATGTGATAGGGCTCGGGGGAAAGCAGTTTGACGGACAGTTCTACAACTCGTTCGAGAACACCTACACGGTCCAGAAGCTTTCCGGGTGGCGCAGGGACAAGCTCGCGTTTCTCCCGCTCGTCGTGGCGGCTGAGGACGGCGTGAAGGTCCTTGTCACAGAGGCTAATCTCACGAACTATCCGGGGATGTATCTCCTCGGGGAAGAGGGGAGCGCAAAGCTCAGGGGCGTGTTCGCTCCATATCCTAAGACCGTCGAGCAGGGCGGCAAGCATCTGCTTCACGGCATCGTGACGGAGCGCGAGAACTTCATCGCCAGGGTCTCCGGAGACGAGGTCTTCCCGTGGAGGACGGTCGTTGTCAGCACCTCGGACGCGCAGCTCGCGGTGAACGACATGGTGTGGAAGCTCTCCCAGGCTCCGGACGAGGGGACGGAATGGGACTGGGTCAAGCCCGGCAAGGTCGCATGGGACTGGTGGAACGACTGGAATGTCTATGGGGTTGATTTCAAGTCGGGAATCAACAACGAGACCTATAAGTACTACATCGACTTCGCGGCCGCTAACGGCATCGAGTATGTGATTCTCGACCATGGCTGGGCCGTGCGCCTGAAGGCCGACCTTCTTCAGGTCGTCCCTGAGATTGACCTTCCTGGGCTTGTCGAGTACGGAAAGGAGCACGGTGTGGGCATCATCCTCTGGGCGGGCTACTGGGCCTTCGACAAGGACATGGAGAATGTGTGCCGGCATTATGCGGAGATGGGCGTCAAGGGCTTCAAGGTCGATTACATCGACAGGGACGACCAGATTGCGGTGAATTTCCATGCGAGGGCCGCGGAGATGGCTGCCCGCTACGGCCTTCTGATTGACTTCCACGGAACCTACAAGCCGGTTGGGCTGAACCGCCGCTGGCCCAATGTGGTGAACTACGAGGGCGTGCACGGACTTGAGCAGATGAAGTGGAGCGGTCTTTCAACAGATCAGGTCACCTACGACGTGACGGCTCCGTTCATCCGTATGGCGGCCGGCCCGATGGACTACACTCAGGGCGCGATGAGGAACGCTACTCGCGGGAACTTCCGTCCGGTGAACGACGAGGCCATGAGCCAGGGCACGCGCTGCCGCCAGCTTGCCGAGTATGTGGTGTTCGACTCTCCTCTCAATATGCTCTGCGACTCCCCGTCAAACTACATGAGGGAGCCTGAATGCACCGGCTTCATAGCCTCCGTACCGACAGTCTGGGACGAGAGCCTTCCGGTGAACGGGGAAATCGGCAAATACATCACCCTTGCCCGCCGCAGCGGCGACACATGGTATGTCGGTGCCCTCACGAACTGGGATGCGCGCGACCTCACGCTCGACCTCAGCTTCCTCGGCGAAGGCGACTGGACTTTAGACATCTTCCGTGACGGCATCAACGCCGACAAGGCGGCACGCGACTATGCGCACCTCACCGCGCCCGTCCCTGCCGACCGCCGCCTCACCGTCCGCCTCGCTCCCGGCGGCGGCTGGGTCGCCAAAGCCACTCTGATTTCCTCGGCTCTTTCGTTTGACTCGAACGCCGTTTCCATAATCCCGGAACCCCGCAAAATCATTCAGACGCGGGACATTCTTTCTGTCTCGGCGGAAAAGATGGGAATTTATGCCCCGACAGAAGAACTCCGGCAGCTTGCCGCGATTTGGGCGGAGTCAATCGTGAAGCCTTATGAGGCCGGCGACTACTGGACCGAGGCTGATTTTCACCGCATCGTTTCCTCCATCGTCCTCCCGGCGGCCGTACTTGAGAAATCCGCGCGTAAGGCCGACGTGAAGCTTTCGCTGGACAAATCCCTCGCCGAGGAGCAGTACAGCCTTTCCATCAACCCGCAGGACCGCATCGTCATCCGCGGCGGTTCATCCAGGGGCGTGTGGTGGGGACTCCAGACCCTTTCCCAAATTCTCATCGAAAGCGCAGGTGAGGCCTCCGGAGCCGAGTTGCGGCTGCCTTGCCTTGAAATCGAGGACTGGCCGGAGTTCGCCTACCGCGGCGCCATGCTTGACTGCTGCCGTCATTTCTTTCCGGTGGAGGATGTCAAGAAATTCATAGACATGATGGCATATCACAAGCTGAACACGTTCCATTGGCATCTCACGGATGACCAGGGGTGGAGAATTGAGATTAAGAAATATCCCCTTCTCACGGAAATCGGCGGCTCACGCGAAGACACGCTTATCAGCCACCTGCGGGACAAGGACAAAAAGTATGACGGTCATCCATACAAGGGCTTCTACACTCAGGAACAGGCCCGCGAGATTGTCGCCTACGCCGCTGCAAGGCAGATTACGGTGATTCCGGAAATCGAGATGCCGGGTCACGCGGAGGCAGCCCTCGCCGCCTACCCTTATCTCGGCTGCACGCAGAAGGACTACCAGCCGCTTGTCTATTGGGGCGTCAACAACGAGGTGTTCTGTATGGGACGCGAGACCACGTTCACCTTCCTTGAGGATGTCCTTGATGAGATATGCGAAATCTTCCCCGGCGAATACATTCATGTCGGAGGCGACGAGTGCCCTCGTGATCGTTGGCAGGAATGTCCGGACTGCCAAAGGCGCATGAAGGACGAGGGGTTCACCGAGGCCGGGCAGCTTCAGGGCTATATGCTCCATCGTATAGAAAAGCATCTAAATGCCAAGGGCCGTCATGTCATAGGCTGGGACGAAATCCTTGAGTCAGGGGTGACCCCGTCGGCCGCCGTGATGTCCTGGCGAGGAACGGCAGGCGGAGTTAAGGCCGCCAAGATGGGCAACAAGGTCGTCATGGTTCCGAGCAAATACTTCTATCTCGACTACTACCAGACCGCCGACCCGGCCGCAAACCGCGAACCGCTCGGCATCGGAGGCTATGTCTCTCTTGAAAAGTGCTGGAGCTTCGACCCGTATGACCAGCTCAGCGACAATGAGAAATCCTTCATCCACGGCATTCAGGCCAACACCTGGACCGAGTACATGAGGGGCATCGAGCGCGTCCAGTTCATGGACCTTCCGCGTTTCTGCGCCCTCGCCGCCGTCAGCTGGAACAAGGATGCCGCCACCTACCCCGAATTTCTCTCCAAGGTGAAGGACTCGATGCTCAAACTCTACCAATACTACGGTCTCATCTACGCACCGTATGCCTTCGAGGAGTAAGACCGCCGACCGCCGCCTCACCGTCCGCCTCGCTCCCGGCGGCGGAGCCGGGTCGCCAAAGCCACGCCAAACTGATGCGTTCGGCCGTTTGTCTGTTTCCAGCAGCCATTTCCATGCTGGTATTATTTATTGTGGATAAATAAAATTGCCAATTTTTATTTATTGGGAGTAAACAAAAATATGAGTTTTTATTTACTGAGGGTAAAAATGCTGATATTTATTTGCTTATTCGTTCACT
>CAVBPI010000304.1:0-3564 GCA_963596955.1 bacterium
GTTCATGCCTGCGCCCTGATGATTGACAACAACGACTTTTCCTCTGTCGGAATCCATTATGTCGAGGTCGAATGGCTTGAAGAACAGGACAATCTGAGGTGCATCAACGCCCATTGGAGAAATCTGTTCCGGTGTGACCCGTCTTCGCTGTATATAAACTGGGCGGCTGCCATGCAGATACAGTTCCATGTCAGCGAGCTTGACCAATCCTTTAACGGAACGGTCGAGCAATGGGCGAGGGCGTATATACGGGCATTTGTCAGAAGTGCCGAGGCAAGGTGCGATAAGATGTACAGGACCTATGTCCTTCCGTTCAAGAAATATATAGAATAATTGTCCTATTATCCTGCATTGGATGTCAGAGGAATATACATTCTTTGTATTCCGCCAACAGGTACCGGAGTGCAGTTGCAGAAGCCTAACTTGTTGTAGAAGCCGACAGTTGAATAGCCATGCTTTGCAATGGCATCGACAGTCATGAATATGCAGCCGGAGAAAGAATGCGAGCGAATGATGTGTATGATTTCATTTATCAGGCAGCGCCCCAGTCCGCATCGTTGATGTCTTTTGCTGACAACTAGCAGTGACAGTTCTATTGCAGGATAACTTTTGAAGTTATAAAAGATGTCTTTGAATGACCGTGAATGCATTATTGGTGAAGGTGCTATTCCGGCGCGCATATCATCTTTGTCATCTTCGTCAAGAACCAATGAGTCATTGCGAAGCGCGAATGCCGCTACAAGTTCATTTGAGGGAACCTCTTTTACGAAATAGAATACTGCAATATGATGTATGGAATAGTCTTCCCAATACATCCTGTGGCTGTCGAGCTCTCTTACGCCGCATACAAAGTCCTTTACATCAGTAAAGTCCTTTGCCCGTACAATCTTGTAATTCATACGATGCCTCTATTCTATGTCCCAGATGAACTTGTGTTCGGGCATTTCATTTTTGACCTCGGGAGACTTGGGCATACCAAATGTCGTGGAGCATCCATTGACGGCCGCTTCACGGATTGCCTTTGTGAACTTCCCTCTGATAATTTCTTTCTGCGTTTCAAAACCAATCATAACATAAAATATTAACATCCCAAGTCGGCGACAAATATAGCCTTTTTTCTTTCGGGAGCAACCTTGTCATGATGAATTTTATAAAAAAAGATTAAATTTGTGACGGAATGAAAAAGAAGAAGAAAAGGCAAAGGAATTTGTTTGTGGGCATTTCGACGGGGGTGCTGATGCTTGCGGCGGCGGGGCTGCTCCTGCTGTCCTATGTCTCCATTGTCGCTGACCCGGCGAAGGTCTGGTTCTTCTCCATTTTCGGTCTGCTGTTCTTTCCTTCGCTTCTTCTCAACGCGGTGTGTCTGGTCTGGGCGGCGGTGCGGCGTTCGCGGCTTTTCGTCATTCCTTTGCTTGCCATCCTGCCTTCGCTGCTTTTCGTCGGGCGGTATGTGCGTTTCGGCAATTCTGGGGCTTCCGAAGAGACGGGGGAAAATGCCGTCGTCAGGGAGGCGGATGCTCCGAGGCTGCGGCTGCTGACCTATAACGTCGATAGATTTGCCTACCGCAGGGACCGGATGTCGCGCGAGGAGTGCATGGATTCAGTCTTTGCCTACCTGCGTCGCCAGGACGCCGACATAATCTGCCTTCAGGAATACATCACCGACAATCCTGCCTCGCTGAAGTCCTTCGTCAGTGCTCGTATGCCGGGCTATAACGCTGAATACTACTTGTTTAAGGGACGCGGAACCTACTGCGGAAACATGACACTGAGCCGTCTGAAATCCGTCGGGAAGGGCAAGGTTCTCTTTGAGGACAGCAGCAATTTCGCCCTCTATTCCGACTATGTGGCCGGAGGTCGTAAGTTCCGGATATATAATTGTCATTTCGAGAGTTACGCCATATCCATGTCGAATATATGGAAATCTGTCACGGGAGACAGGGAGACTTTGCAGAAAACGGAGAGGAAATACCGGAAATCCATCGTACGACGTCCTAAACAGGTCAATGACGTGCTTGCGCATATTGACGAAAGCCCTGTGGAGGCGATTGTGTGCGGGGATTTCAACGACAATCCCATGTCATACACCTACCATCGCATAAGCCGCGGGCGCAGGGACACTTTCGTCGAAGCCGGACGGGGTTTCGGAGCGAGCTATTCCGCGTTCTGGCCTATGCTGCGCATCGACTATGTGTTCATCCCCGAGGAATGGACTGTGGCCGCGCACGGGACTGACCGGGTTCGTTTTTCGGATCATTTCCCTGTCGTGACGGAATTTGTGGCGGCGGGACGATGAGTTGTCGATGAGTTTTACGTGAAAAAAATGACAAATCGAATATAACGAAATATAATGCATTGAATATAAAATAGATGAAATATGTGTGAATATAAGGAAGAATTGAAGAGGACGCTCGATGTCCTTCGCAAGGGCGGGATTATCCTCTATCCTACCGACACCGTATGGGGACTCGGCTGCGACGCGACAGACCCCGAGGCCGTGGCGAGGATTTATGCCCTGAAGCGGCGCTCTGACAGCAAGTCGCTGGTGCTGCTCGCTTCTGACGTAGATATGATCTGCCGCTATGTCCGTGAGATTCCGGAGATGGCCGTGCAGCTGATTGAAGTCAATGACAAGCCGATGACCATCATCTATCCGGGAGCGGTCCACGGCGAGGAGGGGCAGCCGGCGGAGCGTCATCGTCTGGCATATAATGTCGTGGCGGCGGACGGGACTGTTGGAATCCGCATCCCTATGATGGATTTCTGCCGTGAGATGGTTGCGGCGCTCGGCAGGCCTATTGTTTCCACCTCGGCGAACATTTCCGGCGAGCCGACCCCTAAGAGCTTCTCTGAAATCACGAAGCCGGTGCTTGACGGGGTTGACTATGTTGTTGACCGCTCGCTCGAAGGCGGCGCTACCGGGCAGGCCTCGTCAATCATAAAGGTGGGGCTTGACGCCTCGATTGAGATAATCCGGAAATAGGCGGCGCAAAGATCTCTCACTGCGTTCGAGATGACAGCGATAAAACTTTCTGTCATTTCGAGCGGAACGAAGTGAAGCCGAGAAATCTTTGTGCAAGAGGAATGCTGCTGAGAGATCTTTGTGCAGAGGGGGATGCTACCGAGAAATCTTGGTGCAGGGAAAATGTTCGAAAAAACTTTGTGCAAGGAAAGGAACCCCAAGAAAAACTTTGAGTAAAGAAAAACATAATGGAACTGTTTTATTCAAATGAGATAAGCGGCGCTCTCGTCCGTCTCGACGAGGAGGAGTCCGGCCACTGCGTCCGGGTTCTGAGACATCGTGCTGGGGATGAAATCAGTGTCATTGACGGCCGCGGGGCGCTGCTGCAGTGCCGCATGACGTCAGACAGGCCAAAGGCTGTTGAGGCAGAGGTGATTTCCCGCATCGAGGGATGGAACGCCCGTCCATACCGCCTGACCATGGCAGTTTGCCCGACAAAGAACATGGACCGCTACGAGTGGTTCGTCGAAAAGGCTACGGAAATGGGCGTCGATGTGATTGCGCCGGTCATCGGGGAGCATTCGGAGCGCCGTGTCGTAAAG
>CAVBPI010000305.1:0-3551 GCA_963596955.1 bacterium
GAAAAGGGATGTGGAGGTCGTGTCATGGACTCTGACCCCTATGGACGGAAGCCGTGTCGGTGCCAAGTCACCATCAACGGACAACGTGAAGGAATGTCTCAGAGAAATAAGGCACGGGAAGTACTATGCCCCGAACGGCCGGGTATATGGACGCCGCACCGCTACTTACAGGGCAGCGAAGAAACTGCTCGCCGTTCAGCCTACCATGGCTCCGGTGAAGGTCGTTGTGGGACGCAGTACGCGGGAAATGGCAGTGGAATATCCTGAGTCGGAGCTTTCCAACTGGTTCATAGACAACATTATGGAGGCCGTCGCCAAGGAGTCCGGAAAGAAGGTTGACTTCGGTGTCGGCAATTTCGGCGGAATCCGCTGCTCCATGCCTCAGGGCGACATCATCCTCGACGACCTGATGTCAATGTTCCCTTTCAAGAACCAGATTGTCTATCTTGAACTTCCCGGCACTGAAATCCGCTCCATACTCGCCTCAATGGCTGCGGGACGCTTTCAGGTTCTCGGCGGCTGCATGGTGGTCGCTGAAAACGGGAAAATCGTCTCCGCGGAAATCGGGGGCGAGCCGCTCGATGACTCCCGGTGGTACGGCGTCGCGACAATTTCCTTCCTGCTCGAAGGCGGCGACGGGCTCTATCTCGCGAACAATTCCCGCAACATGAAGATTTACGACATCGACATCATCGACATAATCCTCGCGAAGGTAAAGTCGCTGACGGACGCGGGCAAACCGATTGAGTATCAGAAGGACGGACGGGTTGTAATCAAATAGGGGAGACATGAGCATGAAAAGATTCGCATACATTATCATCGCCGCGCTTGCATTTTCTTACAGCGCTTCAGCACAGAAACTTACGATACTTCACTTGAACGACACCCACAGCCATATAGAGCCGGAGCGTGTCGGCTCCCTCATCGGACAGGGTGGAACTCTTGAAAGGGCCGCGTACATCGACAGCGTGCGCACGGCCGACGGAAAGGGTAATGTCCTCCTGCTCCATGCCGGCGATTTCAGTCAGGGCTCGTCATATTTCACGCTTCTGCGCGGATTCGTGGAGGTTGATCTGATGAACGCCCTCGGATTTGACGTGACCGCCATCGGAAACCATGAGTTCGACAACGGCATTGATGAGCTTACGGCCCGTGTGAAGAAGATGAATTTCCCGGTAGTCTGCGCCAACTACGACTTTTCTAAGTTCGAGCTCGGGCGCTATGTGAAGCCTTATGTTGTCCTGAAGAGAGGCGGTCTGAAAATAGGCGTAATCGGGCTGACCACGGATGTGCGTCCGGTCGTCGATGCCAAAATTGCGCGGCAGCTGGAATTTCTCGACCCGGTGGAAATGACGAACCGCTATGCGGACATTCTCCGCAACGAGAAGAAATGTGACATGATTATATGTCTGACGCATCTCGGTTTCCAGAGCGAGAAGACGCTGATGGACAGGGAATTGGTTTCCGGCATACACGGTGTCGATCTTGTCGTGGGCGGGCATTCGCACACTTTCCTCAAGGAAATCTGGTGGCAGAAGGATGCCGACGGAGTGGAGGTCCCGATTGTGCAGAACGGGTGCTGGGGACTGAACATGGGAAATATAAAGGTCGTGAAGGCGCTCTGATGTGCTCTTGTTTTTTTTGAAGCAAAACCTTACCTTTGTGCGCTTCAAAAGGAATGTATCGGAAAATGAAATATAAAAAGAGATATTGATATGAAGAAATTTGTCATTGCGGCAGCGGCTCTCGCGCTGGGATTCGGTTCCCTCGCGCAGGCACAGGACAAGCCGAAGGAGGACGGGTATGTGTTCACGACCGTGAAGGAAAACCCGATTACGAGCATCAAGAACCAGTATCGTTCAGGCACCTGCTGGTGCTTCTCGGCACTTTCTTTCGTTGAATCCGAAATTCTCCGCCAGAAGGGCATCGAGACCGATTTGTCCGAGATGTTCGTGGTCAACAGGGCCTACTATGACAGGGGAATCAAGTATGTGCGTCTGGACGGAAAGATGGGCTTTTCGGCCGGCAGCTCTTTCGGGGATGTCTATGAGGTTATCCGCGAGTACGGAATTGTTCCTCAGTCCGTCTATTCGGGAATGAACTACGGAACTGAGCTTCCTGTGCAGGCCGAGATGGACGCGGCTCTCGCCGGCTTCATCAACGCCATTGTCGAGAACCCGAACAAGACGCTCTCAACGGCATGGAAGAACGCCTACAACGGCATACTCAGCGCCTATCTCGGCGAACTCCCGACGGAATTTACCGTCGATGGCAAGACATACACCCCGGAGTCATATAGGGACTACCTCGGAATCAATGTCGATGACTATGTGAACCTTACCTCATTCACCCATCATCCGTTCTACAAGCCTTTCGTGATTGAGGTCTGCGACAACTGGAGATGGGGCACCGCGTACAATCTTCCTATCGACGAGCTCATGGAGGTGATGTACAACGCAATAGACAAGGGATTCACCATCGCATGGGGCGCCGACGTGAGCGAGAAGGGCTTCACGCGCAACGGAACTGCGGTCGTCCCGGATGTTGACGTTGCCCCTACGGCGGGTTCCGACCAGGAGCACTGGATTGGCAAGGAGAAGAAGATTACTCAGGAGATGCGCCAGATTGCATACGACAACAAGCAGACTACCGACGACCACGGGATGCAGATTTATGGTCTCGCCAAGGATCAGAACGGCAATCCGTTCTTCATCGTGAAGAACTCATGGGGAGAGGCCGGGGCATACAAGGGCATCTGGTATGCTTCCGACGCCTATGTCCGCTACAAGACTCTCAATGTAGTGGTTCACAAGGACGCGCTCCCTAAGTCGATAAGGAAGAAGCTCGGCATTAAATAAGTGCCTGTTCTTCAGTATATCAGCTTATGAACTGCATTATCAGGCATATCCCCAATACCATCACGTCAATGAACTTGCTCTGTGGTGTGCTGGGGATTTTGTCGTGTCTTGGGGGAGATGTTCCGACGGCGTTCTATCTGATGCTCGCGGCATCGGTATTCGATTTCTGCGACGGACTCGCGGCGAGGGCGCTTCATGCATATTCCCCGATGGGGAAGGAGCTTGATTCGCTCGCGGACATGGTCAGTTTCGGCGTGCTGCCGGCCGTTATGACGGTATGCTTCGCGCAGCGCTCTTTAGAGAATTACGCCTTTTCGTCGGAAGTGTCTTCCGCCGCGCGGTGGATTGTCGTGTGCTCGCCTGTGATTGTGGCCGTCTTTTCCGGACTGAGACTTGCCAAGTTCAACATCGACGAGCGGCAGAGCGAGAATTTCATAGGGCTTGCAACTCCGGCGAGTGCGGTGCTGCTCGCTTCGCTTGTCTGCTTCGCCATGAAATCCGACAGCACGCTTGCAGGGAGGATTTCGGAATGGAGGGTGGTCAGGTTTCTGGTTCCGGCGCTCTCCGTAGCGCTTGCGGCGCTGCTGGTGAGTGAAATCCCGATGTTCGCGATGAAAATCAAGAAGGGACGGAGCCTTGTCGAGGGTGTCTATGGCAAGCTGAGAATCGCCTTTTTTGCGGGTGCTGCGGTCA
>CAVBPI010000306.1:0-3497 GCA_963596955.1 bacterium
AACGCCGGCGCTCTTCGTCGTTCTCGGCATTAACATAGTCCAGAAACGCGGTCAGAAACGGAGGTCGTCGTCATAGACACTGCCGCGGAGCGGAAGAAAAGGGGGATGGTCGGCTCCATATCAAGGAAACTCATCAGCCTCATCAAGGAAACCCTCGACTCCGGCGGACAGGCGATGGTCCTGCGGGCAAGGAAGTCCTACGCGACGACGGTCCAGTGCAGCGAATGCGGAGCGATAATCAGATGCCCCCACTGCAATGTCAGCCTAAACTGGCAGAAGTCGCGCGCCCGGCTCGTATGCAACCACTGCGGCTATGTGAGGGCATGGTCTGAGCACATCCCGCACCTGCGTCCGGACAATTCCGCGGAGTGCGACGGGCAGCTGGTTGCATTCGGCGCCGGTACGGAACGGATTGAGGAAGAGCTGAAGGCCATATTTCCGGAGCGCAGCGTCGCGAGGCTCGACTCGGACACGAGCGCCAAGGCCGGATGGCAGAAGAAGGTGCTCAAGGACTTTGCCGACAAGAAGATAGACATCCTGCTCGGCACGCAGATACTGACAAAGGGATTTGACTTCGACAACCTAAATCTCGTGGCCGTGCTGCAGGCAGACTCGCTGCTCGGACAGCAGGATTTCCGCGCCGACGAGAAAGCGCTGCAGCTCCTCGAACAGTTCAGGGGAAGATGCTCAAGACGGGGCCAGAAAGGAATATTTGTGATTCAGACGGCACAGCCGGAACATCCTGTGTATCAGATGCTGATGGGCGAAGGCCGTCCTCAGGCAGACTCTGCGGAAAGGGAAGTTGCTGCTGCGACGGCGCAAACCGCCTCGGCATACAGGACAGAACTGCTGAAAGAGAGGCAGGCGTTCCGCTATCCGCCATACACAAGGATTATAAACATCGTTCTCAAAGATACCATGGCTGAAAGGCTTGACAGGCTTGCCGGCACCCTTTCGCTGATGCTGCGGAGCGCCGGCGCGATTCCCGGCGAGGGAGTCGAGGTCACGCCGCCGTTCGCCCCGGCCGTCGATAAAGTCAGCGACGAATACATCCGTATCATCCGAATCAGCCTCCCGAAAGACAGGATGCTCTCCGCGAACAAGGCGACAATCGGAAGGATTGTGCACGGCTTCGCCTCCGAACGAAAATACGACACCCACATAACCATCGATGTCGATCCGAGCTGAACTCAGCCCCAACATTCTGAGCGTCAGTGACGGACCTCGCTGCCGGAAGGCTCCGCCGGAATGTCAGCCACATCCGCGTCGGACAGCTGAGGAAGCGGATTTCTGGAACTTTGGGACGCGCCGAGACGCTCAAGCTTCGCGCAGGTCTGGAGTATGCTCTGACCGGAAGGCTGAAGCTTGCGCTCCCCGTCATCGTAGGACTTGCGGGCCTTGTCGAGGGCGTCCCCGATTTCGCGGTATTTCTTCATGAACTGCCCGACCCTGTCCATAAGCTCGTTCGCGAGTGCAAAGACCTTTTCCTGATTCTGCACCTGGGCAATCTGCCTCCATGTCATGTTTATGATTCGCAGGGCCGCGAACAGAGTCTGCTCATCGGCGATGAACACGTTCATTTCCATAGATTTGCGCCACAGGTCCGGCTGCGCGTTCAGCGCCGTCCACAACGCTCCCGTATTGGGAACGAACATAATCACATAGTCAATCCTATGCTTGGGCGCACGCACATACGAAGAGTAGTCCTTTGCGGACAGCTCCCGCACATGAGCCTTCAGGCTCGCTATGTGAGCGTCGAGGAAACGCCGGCGCTCTTCGTCGTTCTCGGCATTAACATAGTCCAGAAACGCGGTCAGGGAGACCTTTGAGTCTATTATCACGTCGCGCCGCTCGTCCAGATGCAGGATTATGTCCGGTCTGAGGGTTCCGCCCGTGGAGGACTTCAGGGTCTGTCCCCCGGCATCGCGCAGGGAGGTCTGCACATCGTAGTGAACGCCGCGCGTAAGCCCCTGTGAGGAAAGCAGCTCATCGAGCACGGCCTCGCCCCAGTCGCCCTGCACCTTGTTTCCGTGACGCAAGGTGCGGGCAAGCTCCTCGGCGGACTTCCTCGCGGCCTCGCTCTGCCGGATCATGTTCTCGATTCCGGCCTTCATTTCACCGCTGATGGCCGTCTGCCTGAGAGTACTGTCGCTCATGGCCTGCTTCATTCTGTCTATCGTGTCCTTCAGCGGGCTGACAATCTGCCCGATGTTCTCAGCGCTCGAACGCGAAAATTCCTGCTGGCGCTGTTTAAGCATATCCTCCGTGGCCGCCCGAAGCTGCGCGCTGACCTTCGCCAATGATTCGTCAAACCGGCTCTCCTGCGCCTTCATCATGTCACGATAGACTCTCCGCGCGACGCCCCATCCTATCAGGAGCCCCGCGACAAGGCCGCCGGTCATCGCAATGAACACATATCCCAATTCCATATACAGTCAAGTTTCAATTGATGTCACAGGTATCACTTTCTGCGCAAAGTAAGCAGCGTGATTTCGGGAACGACGCCTACGCGGAGCGGGAATATCGTCTCACCGAGCCCCGGATTGACATATATGTACTGAGTCCCGAAATCCGTCGTCTCCGAATAAAGTCCGCGATATTCACGGAACATATAGCGGCTCGGACACCACCCGAAAAGGGAGAGCTGCATCGCGTGGGTATGTCCCGACAGCATAAGGTCAATGTCCTGTTGGCCAAGTACTTCCTGTCTCCAATGGGTCGGATTGTGGGAAACGAGTATCCTGTACTCCCCGTCCGCTCCTGTCATCGCCTTCGCAAGGTTGCCATAACTCTGGAACTCCCGCGACGCCGAGATGTTCTGCACGCCGACAACTGAAATGTGCCGGCCGCCGCGTTCAATCCCGACGTTCATGTCATCAAGAAGATTCCACCCCATCTCCCGTTCCGCAGCCTTCACCCTCGCGGCCTCCTCGTCCTTGTCCAGAGACTCGTCCGGATTGTAGGAGCAGTAATCGTGGTTTCCCATCACTGAAACGACACCGTCCCGTGCCCTGAGCGAGGAAAGAATCTCCTTGAACGGGTCGTCGATTTCCGCAGAGGCCATGGTCACAAGATCCCCGGAAAAGCATATCAGGTCAGGCTCCAGCGCATTTATCTTCTCCACGGCACGCTTCAGTGCCCCCGAACGTCCGCGGAACGAACGCAGATGCAGGTCGGATATGTGAACTATACGATAGCCGTCAAACGCCTCGGGAAGTTTCTCCGACGGAATCTCCACATTCTTGACAGTCAGCAGGTTCCGTTCGATTAGCCCGCCATAAATCATCACTGCCGGAATCAGCAGCATGGACCAAAGCCCCTTCACGAAAACCGTTCCGAACGAAGCCGCCCCGCAAAGAGCGCAACCACCGGCAACGACAACCAGCACCAAGGCAATCACCACCGCCGACAATAGTGCAATGATAATAATAGAAATAGCCTCCATTTTCATAAACAACTATATATCAAAACATTTTCTCTTTTTTCAACACCAACGC
>CAVBPI010000307.1:0-2354 GCA_963596955.1 bacterium
ATCATGGAGAATATTATTTACAATGAACTGCTTGTTCGGGGTTACAATGTTGATGTGGGAATGGTGGAGATAAAGAAACCTGACAAGGAAGGGAAATGGACTCGTATCCAGTTGGAAGTCGATTTTATCGCTACTCTTGGCAGTAAGAAATACTATGTGCAGTCTGCCCTGTCTATTCCTGATAAGGAAAAGGAAATACAAGAATCTCGCTCATTGATAAACATCAGTGATTCCTTTAAGAAAATTATCGTTGTCAAGGACAATATCATGCCCCGCAGAAATGATGACGGCATACTTACCATCGGGCTCTTTGATTTCCTTCTCAAGGAGGATAGTTTGGATATGTGAATGCGCTTTCAGTGATTCTGAGAAGCCAATCCGTAATTTGTCTAACGACGGGATGGGTCGGGAGCGCTAACTTTGCATCTGAAAATTTGATAAGGTTATGAAACGGAATGTTATGATTCTGACGGGCGCGGGTCAGATTGGAATGGCGATAGCGCGAAGGATGGGGTATGGGATGAAGATTGTCGTCGGCGACAAGAAATTGGGAAACGCCGAGGCGAGCGCTCGGATTATGAACGAAGGCGGGTTTGATGCCTTGCCGGTGGAAACGGACCTCGCTTCGCGGAACTCCATTCTGAAGCTTATTGCAACGGCGCGGGAATGCGGCGAAATAAAAATGCTGGTCAATGCGGCCGGGGTGTCGCCGAGCCAGGCTCCTGTCGAGGCTATACTGAATGTCGATCTTTACGGTACGGCAGTCCTTCTGGAGGAGGTCGGCAAGGTCATCTGCGAAGGCGGTGTCGGGGTCACGATTTCAAGCCAGTCGGGTCACCGTATGCCTGCGCTTACGCCGGAGGAGGACGAGCAACTCGCCACCACCCCTACGGAGAGGCTTCTCTCGCTTGACATCCTGAACCCTAAGAACATCCGTGACACCCTGCACGCCTACCAGATGGCGAAGCGCTGCAACGTCAAGCGCGTCATGGCGGAATCTGTCAGATGGGGGCGGCGCGGAGCACGCATAAACTCCATCTCTCCGGGAATCATCGTGACTCCTCTTGCGCTGGATGAATTCCATGGCCCGCGAGGTGACTTCTACAAGAATATGTTCGCGAAATGCCCAGCCGGCCGCCCTGGCACGGCGGACGAGGTTGCCAACGTTGCGGAGCTGCTGATGAGCGAGCGCGGCGCGTTCATCACCGGCGCCGATTTCCTGATTGACGGAGGCGCCACGGCGTCATATTTCTACGGTCCGTTGAAACCGTCCGCAAAATAGGTTTTGATAAGACGAAAAATACGCCTACCTTCGCGTCGTGAAAATGACAGTTGCATACGCCGCGGCACGGTTCGCGCACTTCAACGCACTTTGCTTCGGCGGCGCGCTGCCGGATGTGCCTATTGTGCTCACGCGGGCGACCACCTTTCTCGGTAAAGTTCGGTACAGGCGCCGAAAACGCCTGTTCGGACGGACTGAGAATGTTGACTTTCAGATTAGGCTGAGTTCCGAGTTCGACTTGCCGGAGGATGTGTGGGACGATGTCATCATCCACGAAATGATACACTGCCACATCGCCCTGAACAACCGGCGGGACACATCGACGCATGGGACTGTCTTCCGCGGGATGATGGACGAAATCAACCGGAAATACGGCCGTCACATCGTCGTCTCCCACAGGACTTCCCCCGGAGCCTCGTCTCCGAGGATGACGCGCAGGCGCCTGCACTGCATCTGCGTCTCGACATTTCCCGACGGGACGGAGGGGATAACCGTGTGCTCCGAGGCCATGGCACCGCGCATCAACAGGGGACTTCCTCGGAACTATCATCTCTCCTCCCGAAGGTGGTATGTCAGCAACGATTTGTATTTCACCCGGTTCCCGCACTCGCGGCTCCCTCGGATATACAAGATTACAGCACCGGATTTCCGCGAACACATCGCGTCCTCCGTGCCGATGAACCTCCCGTCGCGCTGAATGACGGATACACTCTTTTTCGGAAATTTTGCATATCTTTGAAACATGAAGAGACGGTGCAGGATATTTTATGACAGTTGATTGAACGATGTGTGAAAACAAACGGAATATGACGACGGCGGAAGAGGGGAGTACCGGCCGTGCGGCGGTGGAGTCGGCCTACTGCATATTTCATCAGAAATGGCGGGTCTATCAGTATTCGACGTCCCCGTCACAGCGCGACGACATCGAATATGCCGTGGCCTCGTATGCGATGGAAATGTCTCCGGAACTTTATCTGTTTCTTGCGGACGGACGGGACGGATTCCTGATGGAACACACTCGCTTTGCCGCGGACATGACTGACGCGCTCGCTCGGCTGGAACAGATGTTGGG
>CAVBPI010000307.1:2364-3454 GCA_963596955.1 bacterium
ACTCGGAGGAGCACAAGAGGTTCATATAGCTCCGTCGCTAAAAATCATTACCATTATGGCTTTCAATAAACATGAAAGAAGGTTTCTAAACGATTAAGAACAGATACAATGAGACGTGCCATTTCAATTTTTGCGGCCTTCCTGTCTGCCGCGCTTTCTCTTTCCGCGCAGGAACGATTTGTCAATCACCCGCTTCCGTCCTTTCCGGACACATTGAGGATTTTGGCGGTGGGCAACAGTTTCTCGGACGACGGGACGGAATATCTGCCGGATCTGCTGGAGGCAGCGGGGATTCACAATGTCATCGTGGCCCGTCTCTACATCGGAGGCTGTTCGCTGGAGCGCCATTGCCGTGAATATGAAAAGGATACGAAGAATTATATATATTCGAAATCGACGGATAACCGGTGGGTGAGGGTCAGCGGAAAGGCCTCGCTTCGGGACGGACTGCGCGATGAAAGATGGGATGTTGTCACGATTCAGGAGACATCGGGACTGTCGGGGATATATGACTCCTACGAAAAATGGATTCCGCGGTTGCTCGAAATAATCGGCCGTGAGGTCTCGAATCCCGATCTGTGTGTCGTATGGCACGAGACATGGGCCTATGCCGTCAATTCGGAGCATGACAAATTTTCGCTCTATGGCAGAAATCAAGAGACAATGTATTCGGGGATAGTGGATTGCGTCAGGCGGGCCTCCTCGGAATTTGACATCCCTGTCGTAATCCCGAGCGGCGATGCCGTGCAGATTGCCCGCGGCACGAGGCTGAACAACAGGGGAGAAGTTCCGGAGAACTGCAAGGTCTATGACCTGACGCGGGACGGCTACCATCTCAACCGCCAGTATGGTCGCTATATCGCCGCCTGCACGTGGTTCGAGGCTCTGATTCGGCCTGTTTTAGGCGTGTCGGTGCTGGACAACCCATGCCGGCTTCGCGAAACTGAGTTCAGTATGGACGCGCAGGATGCGGCGCTTTGCCGTGAATGTGCAGTTCAGGCCGTCGCGAGATTATAACATATATTCCTGCGACTTAGAAACATGAAAAGAATAAACTGCTTCAGATTTTTCAATTATTTTCGAGTATAGA
>CAVBPI010000308.1:0-3444 GCA_963596955.1 bacterium
CCGCTAAACTCCTCTCAAAACGATAAAATCTGACTCAAAAATACATCACAAAATAACTGAACAAAAAATTCAAACATCTTCTAATATATTTCAAATTTTCCGCTTTCGCGGGCCTGTTCAAGCAAGTCCTGTTCCAAGCCGGAGACAAGCTCGCGCTTGCGCATACTCAGCAGGATGTCGCGTATGAGCGGAGTCGCATACTCAATAGGGGACGGGCTGCCGGCCGGGACGAAATCGCGGAGATAGGCGAGGTAGAGCAGCCCGGTGTCGCCGCTGTACTCAATCCAGTCACCCTTGCGGAAAGCCATCAGGGCGACGTAGTCTATGCCGAATTCCCTCGCGAGGACAGTCATGTCAATCCAGTTTCCGCCGAAGTTCTCGTATTTTATCGCGGAAGACCATGCCAGAGAGTCCGTCAGCTGCATCTGCGCCACGTCGTCTGAGACGATGCTGCTGCGGAAGTCCCTGAGCGACGGGGAGTCCGGAGCGATGCAGAGGAAGTCGGCTCTCACAACCGGAACCTGAAGCACGAACTTGTCCGGATGCTGCCTGTAGTAGTCTTCAATCTGGCCTGGAGTGACGAGGGTGTCAAGTCTGTCGTTCACATAGCGCTGTTCGTAGCGGTACTTGAGCAGGGACTTGCGGTAGTCGTCCAGTTCCTTTGTCACGTCAAGCTCATCCTTGGAAAGCTGCTTCTCGGCGACATCCTGAAAGATGATGTCCGAGGCCCATGTGTTTATGTACTGCCGCGCGAGGCGGGTGCTGTCATCGGCGGAGAGACCTCCCGGAAGGGCCTTGTCGAGTTCGCTCCTGTAGAGCCTCGCCTTTCCGACGGAGGCCACCACCTCGCCGGACATGACGTGCTCCACCCATTCGCAGGACTGGAGCGAAAGGGCAAGCGCGCATAGCAGGATAATCCGGTGTTTCATAATATTCAAACGCATCTTAAAACAGCTGAACGAAAACTTTAGACAGTTTCTGAATAACCGAATAAAAATTCAAACAGCTTTTAACGGACAAAGATAATCATTTTCTTTCCACGGCGCAATATTTGCGTAAAGGACGACCCGGCTTTAGAAATGTAAAAAAATGAGCCGCCTCGGATTAAGGGGTATTTTTGAGTTATGAGTTTGAGAACAAGAGTCATGGGTCTGGGACTGCTTTCGGCGGTCGTGATGCTGTGCTGCGGGAATGTCTCCGCGCAGAGCGTCATTCCCGCGTCCATGGGCAGCAGCGACGGGTTCGACGTTTTCGTGTCCATCTCGCGCTATCTCGGGAACGGGGAAGCCGACAAGCTGTCCGCATGGTTCTCGAACAGCGTCGAAATCACGATTCTCGGCGAATCCAACACCTGCTCGCGCTCGCAGGCCCGCCAGATTCTGAAGTCGTTCTACGCATCCTACACCCCGAGGTCGTTTGAAGTCACGCACAAGGCTTCGCAGGGAAACATGAAATACGCCATCGGCAATCTCAAGGCCGGGGGCGAGACCTTCGTCGTAACGGTCTTTCTCTGCATGAAGGACAACTGCTACGACATCCATCAGTTGAAAATCGAACGTCTCTGACGCGAGGAAGCCGGGAATATTACCTCAAATAAATGAACGAAATGGCAGAAGGCGGATTGCTAACAGTTACGGCACCAGGAGGGGCGGACAGGGTTCTGCTCCACACCTGCTGCGCTCCATGCTCCGGGGCAATCATCGAGTGCCTGCTGCGCAGCGGAATAAGGCCGACGATCTATTACTGCAATCCCAACATTTTCCCGGAGGAGGAATATCTCATAAGAAAGAACGAGTGCACGAGGTTCGCGCAGTCGCTCGGACTGGAGATTGTCGATGCCGACTATGATCATGCGGCGTGGCTTGAGGGGGTTCGCGCCCTTGCCGCGGAGGCGGGTCTGACGGACATAGGGAGCCTTCCGGAAAGGGGCGGGCGCTGTCTGCAGTGCTTCAGGTACAGGCTGCTTGACTCGGCGCGGTATGCGGCCGGGCACGGGTTCACGGTGCTCACCACGACGCTGGCCTCGTCGCGCTGGAAGTCGCTGGAACAAATCAACGAGGCCGGGAACCGGGCCGTGGAGCAGGTGCGGCGGGAGGCCGGGCTGGCCGAGGACGCTCTGGTCTGGTGGGAGCAGAACTGGCGCCGGGGCGGCTTGCAGGAGCGGAGAAATCAAATTATCAAAGAACGCGGGTTCTACAACCAGACCTGGTGCGGTTGCGAGTTCAGTCGGCGAGGCTAAACGTGAGCGGTCTGCCGCGTTGGACGGATTGATGAAATCCTCACAGCCGCCAAGGCTGCTGCGGTTTCATCTTCACCATCCGCCTTGCATCCCATCTCCCGTTTAGCCTCGCCGCTCAGGTGCTTATTCAAGTTCTGAAACAAGCTAAAAATTACCTTCGGAATTCAACCACAAGAGCTGATTCGGGGGCGACGGAGGTGGTGTCGTCAATCGTGAATGGGGTGCCGGTGAGGACATCGGTGCCGGAGGCGAGGCCGTCGGTGATTTCGGAATAGTAGCTCCACGGAACTGTCTTCGCGGTGTCGGAATTGTTGATAAAGACAAAAACGGCGGCGGAGTCGTTGTAGCGGAAGAAGGCGTAGGTGTTGTCGCGGGTGATGAAATGGAGGGTCCGTCCGGTGTGGATGACCTCGGCGGTCTTTCGCCAGTTGAAGAGGCGGCTCACATAGTCGAACAGTTCGGCTGCCTGCCCCGGATAGACCGGCCTGCCGTCGGTGTTCAGACGCTGCGCCTCCCTGCCCTCACGAGTGAAGAGGTTAATCCTGTCCCCCGGCCAGCCTCCCGGGAAATCCACCCGGAGCCCGCCGTGTCCCTGCGAGCGGTCGGCGGAGACCATCATCAGCTCGTCTCCGGCAAAGACCTGCGGGATTCCCCTCATGGTCGCCATCAGGGTCATGGCAAGCTTGAGCTTCCGAGGATTCTTCCCGACGACATCTCCGATGCGGTCCGTGTCGTGGTTGCCGGCGAAAATCAGCAGGTTGTTCACGTCAGCATATAGAAAGTCGTGAGAGAGAACATCATAAATCCTTGTCATGCCGCAGCCCCAGCCGGCGCCCTCGTTCAGTCCCATGCGCAGCGCGTCGTGCAGCGGGAAATCCATCACAGACGGAAGGTTGGAATTAAACCCGTCGCGGTTCGGCGCGTCCTTCTGCCAGTAGGCCAGCTGCGGGATTGAAGACGTCCAGCACTCGCCGACGATGTTGAAACGGGGATATTCGTCGGTAATTGCCCTGCACCAGCGCGACATAGGCTCCTTCTCGTTATAAGGGTAGGTATCGACCCTGAATCCGTCAAGTCCGGAATATTCGGCCCACCATACCGCCCACTGTATGAAGTAGTTGAGCACGAACGGGTTGTCGAGGTTCATGTCCGGCATCGAAGGCACGAACCAGCCGCTCTCCTGAATCTCAAGGTCTTTTTTGGAC
>CAVBPI010000309.1:0-2288 GCA_963596955.1 bacterium
CTGGCATCCGAGTCAAAATATGTCCCTTCAGGAATCGAGAGTTCCAAAGGATAAACCTCCTTCATGGAGGCAGCATCGGGATTCACCGCGTAGGCGTTGAAGGAAATGTAATCGAAAGAGGTCGCGGCAATGTTCGGAATGGCTGAAGTTCTCCAGGACTTTCCGGAAGCGTCCAGTACAAGATGTTCCATATCCGTGAAGACATTGGTCCAGAAGAGTTCGTAGCCTTGGCAAATCTTCAGATAGCTGCCGAGACACAGCTGTGTAGAAGTGGCGTTCACAGAAGCCGCGCGCTGGCTCAGATCACCCTCAAGGGCCTTTGCGCTGTACCTCACCACATAGTTTCGATCAGATTCCTTAGTGACGTCGAACGTTATCCAGGATTCGTCCGACAGCATGTCCGACACAGAAAGCTGCGTCTCCACGTCTATCGGGGTGTTGCTCTCAATGTGCATCACCCCGTCAGAAATGCCCTCAAGCGGTATCTGAAGATAGGTGACGCTTTTCTGCGGCGCGTCAGGAGAGTAGAATCTGACGACCTCGCTCCTGCTGATATTGCTGTCCTTGCTGCATGAGTTCATAGCAATGCCGCAAATTGCAGGCACACACAGCAGGACGGTCCTCAACATTGTTCTCATATTCTGGTTCATTTCAGTTTGTTCAGATTGAAATCCACCATCACCGGAATGTGGTCAGAAGGAATCTTGAACTTCGGAAACGGCTCAAAGACGGACTGCTTAGTGTACCAGTCCGTGCCACAAGAAACACTGACGGACGCTTTCAGCATAGGTTTGGTGACATAGACGAAATCGATTCGGGAACCGCCGGCCACTGACTTGCAGAAAATCCCGGGATAGTGTTCCGCCACGATGTCGTAGTACATGGGCAATTCTTTCTCTATGTAGCGCTGGGTCAGGAAAGAGAGACTTGCGTCACCCCATCTGTAATGAAAATTGTCCCTCGGAGAGACAGAGTTGAAGTCTCCGCACATAAACCACAGTTCCCTGTCGGGATTCATGGACTTGAGGATGGTATTTTCTGCAATATACTCCATCTCCATCCGCCTGTAATACTCTCCCTCATAGTTCTTTGCAGACATATCATAGACCCTGGAACGGTAGCTGCGGTGTTCCTGCGCGGTCCTGTCCATATCCGCCTTCAGACTCTCCAGTTCAGCCTCGCTGGCATTTCCGGCATCGACGGCATCCTCGTATTTCTTTCGGGCAGCTTCCCTTACAAGGCGGTAATTCCTGAGTTCGACCGGTTCCTTCATCTTGTATTCCAGATGTTGGAACGGATACAGGTGAAGAGTCACGAAATTGATGGTTCGACCCTCCACGACAATCCTCGCCTGTCCGAAGCCATGATTAATGACCGTATCCCTCTGGTTTCCGACTGACTGGAGAACGTTCTCGATGGGATATTTAGAAGTAATTACCTGCGGATACCTGTCTCTCTGTCCCGATTTCCACACATAGCTGTGTCCATATCGTGCCGCAAGTTCTCCCCATCCGTCAGGAAGATACAGTCCGCTTGAGTCACGTATATACTCGTTGGAATTCGCTTTGAAGATGGTCGCGGCCTCAATCCAGACACACACGTCCGGGTCTTTCTCGTTCACCCACTTCACAAAAGTGTCATAATTGTCGCTTTCACCGGACCAGACACCGTTCTGGGTGTTCCAGTACAGCACACGGAAGTTTTTCTTACCCTCTTTTCCGGGCGATTTCGCGCAGACGGCCGTTCCGGCAATGAGAAGCGGCAACAGCATGGCGGCTGTTTTCAATAATCTGTTACTCATATCCAATGTTTTAGTGTAATCTGAACAAGGAGCGGCCTGTGGTCTGAAGGCAGTCTGAAATTCGACAGATCTGCAGAAGTCAGCTCCGGAGTCACCCACGAATCCACGAGCGTGCACGCATCCGTAACCCTGTTGTAAAGTTCCGGAGACATGTACATATAATCAATTCTGTCGTAAGTGGTTGATGAAACCAGTCTGTCCGGGTACATTTCATGAATCAGATCGACCAGCGACGAATTTGAGGCGATGTGCCGATGAACCATATAGGCACTCTCCCCGACGGTGTAATACTCCCTGTCATACGGGGACTTGGAATTGAAGTCACCGGTCATAATCCAGTTTACCCGAGCGGAATAATTTGCGGAATTGACTGTCGAGGCAAGGATTTCTGTAATCTCATGAAGACGGTAATTGTCATAAGACTCCCCGCTGTACGGCTTGAGATGTAGTGTGACGAGATTGATGGAGGTTCCGTCACAGTCTATCC
>CAVBPI010000309.1:2298-3440 GCA_963596955.1 bacterium
GAACATTCCCGCGCCGTGTGCTATAGGTTCGGCTCCGCTGATGTTGCCGAGCATAAGTTCGCGCGTTATCGGGTAGCGGGAGGTGACCACCTGAGGAAAGTTGTCACCGCCGCGAAATGCGACTCCCAAGTACTGATGACCGTATCTCGCGGCAAGAGCCGCCCATCCTGAAGAGGCATCGACACTGTTGGTAAGGTAGGGTTCAGGATTGGAAGCCATGCCTCCCGTGACGCAGTTCGACCTGCCCTCGCACCAGATGCAGATATCCGGAGAATATCTCCTCACAAAAGAGACGAAATTGTCGTAGTTGTTCCCCTGGTCCGCCCACATGCCGTTCTGGATGTTCCAATAAAGTATTCTGAGCGAGCCCGAAGCGCCCCTGTCCCAGGAACCGGGCAGTTTTTCAACACTTATGTCGTCTATCCAGAAACCGTTGAGACAGACATCGTAGGTTTCCGGAATCCATGACAAGGCTGTGGTCTCGGAAGCATTTCGCACCGTCACCTCAACCTGCTGCCACTTCATCCCTTCCTCCAAAGAAATCGGCACGTCCAGAATCTTGCCCGCAGTCATCAGAAAACTTGATGTGGTCTTGCTGTGGATGAGGATTCCGGGAGCCGAAACATCCTTGCCGTCAACCCTGGCCGCAGTTATCACTCCGCCTCCGTCCGCCGTAAAACGAATGACGTCAGAGCATCCGGGCTGAAGACATATTTTGAACCTCACGACGACATCGGATAAGCCGTCGATACCGGTCATGGGGTTCATCTTCACCCAACCTCTTGAACGGCCGACAACGCCTGCCGATATGCAGCCGTCATATTCCTGAACCCGAAGCAGCTGAAAATACCTGTCAAAACCGCGGCTTCTGACATAAGAGGCGGACATGAAAGCATCCTGCAAGACAGACGGCGAAGCCTCAGCGAAAGAAGCCTGAACATAGCCGGCTCCGGCAGAGGAGCTTCCGCAGGGACAGTCAGCGGACTCATAACCCGTGCAGTCCTTTCCGCCCGATGCAGTGCCGACACTCTCGAACGGACTGAACCCGCCGGTGCCTTCCATCGGATTTCCACCCCAGACGCAGCGGTCAAAGCCGTCGTAAAACACAAGGTTCGCAGCCGGATGATGTTCCAATGTGACAC
>CAVBPI010000310.1:0-895 GCA_963596955.1 bacterium
CTTCAGCAGTTTCAACGAGTTCGCTCCGGCCTCAATCAAGTCATCACCGCCGAGCTTTATCTCAACAGCGCCCCAGGAACCGTTCGCCATGTGGATGACAGCATCGCATTCCAGACCGGCATTATCCCGGTAATGCATGACCTCCCCGCCATACACACCGGCATATATCCTCAGGTCGCGGACAGCCATATCCTCAAAGAACAGCCCGAAACTCTCAAGGTCGCGCAGCAGGTCGTCAGGCTCCACGCCCAAGGCCCGGCACGCAATGGAAGTGTCCGTGAAATGCCTTGTAGGCGTCGAGCGAATGGAGGTCTTGGAACGGATGTTCGGATTCCACGCCGACATATCCTCTATGACATACAAGTCCTTCAATGCCTCCATATAGTCGTCGAATGTCTTGGCGTCCATTGTCCTTTCGTTGCTCTGCCGCACATCGGCAATTATGGTCGAGACGGCCGCTTCCGTCGAGATGTGGCGGGCATAGCTGCGGAGAATCATCCTGAGAATCTCAGGGTTCTTGTTGCGGAAGCGCTCGTTCTCGCAGTCCTCAAACACGAAAAGTCCGTTGTAGTAGTTCTTGGTTATCTCCACCGCAATGTCCTTTTTGGCAAGCACGGAAATCGGCCAGCCTCCGCGACATATCAGGCGCGCGACATCCCCAAGAGTGAAATCCTCATTCATATCCCACGGCTCCTCCCCTTTTCCAGTGAACAAATCGCCGAGAGAAACAGTTCCCTTGGACTCTTTCGATTCCCACAGACTCATCGGGCGCATCCTGACAGGAGTGATTCTCCCCGCGCCGCTATGATGAACCTCCGTCTTGTCCGCAGGCGTAGAACTGCCCGTAAGGATATATTTCCCGAACTCATATTTGAAGTCAAGATCATCCTTTATC
>CAVBPI010000310.1:1004-3439 GCA_963596955.1 bacterium
GTTTTATGACGGCAAAGTTAGATAAATTCCCATGATTTTCAATAGAAAATTCCCATGATTTTCAATGAAAAATTCCCATGATTTTCAATTTGGGCGGAAAGGGCGGGAGGGAATCAGTTGAGTCTCAAGCCGATGCGGTTGCGGTCTAAATCTATGGAGACTACGGTAACGCTGACCTTCTGGTGGAGGTGGACAAGCTTTGAGGGGTCGGTGATTTTCTGACGGCGACCGTCGGGTCCGGAGGTGCTCATCTGGGAAACGTGGATGAGACCGTTCTGCTTGATTCCAATGTCAACGAAGGCCCCGAAGGCGGTGACGTTGGTCACTATGCCCGGAAGCGTCATGCCCGTCTTGAGGTCGTCGATGGTGTGGATGTCCGAGGCGAACTCGAAGGCCTGTGCCTCCTCGCGCGGGTCACGGCCCGGCTTCACGAGCTCCTTGAGAATGTCGTTGATGGTCGGAAGTCCGAAATCGCCTTCCACAAAATCCTCGGCATGGATTCTTGAGCAGAGTTCGGCGTTGCCGACAAGCTCGGCCGTAGCGACTCCGAGGGAGGCGGCCATGCGGGAAACTATGTGGTAGGCCTCCGGGTGAACGGCGGAGTTGTCGAGCGGGTTCGCCGCGTCACGGATGCGCAGAAAGCCCGCGCACTGCTGATAGACCTTCTCCCCGAGACGGGCTACGTTCAGAAGTTCGCCGCGGGAAGCGTAGGGGCCATGTTCAGTCCTGTAGGCGACGATGTTGTCGGCAAGGGCCGGGCCGACTCCGGCGACATAGGCAAGAAGGTGGCGCGACGCCGTGTTCAGGTTCACCCCGACGCTGTTCACGCATGACTCGACCGTATTGTCAAGCTTTTCCTTGAGCAGCTTCTGATCGACATCGTACTGGTACTGCCCCACTCCGAGCGACTTGGGGTCAATCTTCACCAGTTCCGCAAGCGGGTCCATGAGCCTGCGCCCGATGGAAACGGATCCGCGGACGGTCACGTCCTTGTCCGGGAACTCGTCCCTCGCCACTTCGGACGCCGAGTAGATTGAGGCTCCGTCCTCGCTGACGGTGAAAACACGCACGGACGACGGCTTGGGAACCCTCTTTATGAAGTCCTCGGTCTCGCGGGAGGCAGTTCCGTTGCCGATGGCGATGACCTCGATTCCATATTCCGAAATCATTGAGGACACGGCCCTGATTGCGGCGACCTTGTCATTTGCGGGAGGATGAGGAAATATCGCCTCGTGGTGCAGCAGGTTGCCCTGCGCGTCAAGGCAGACGACCTTGCAGCCCGTTCTGAAGCCAGGGTCTATCGCGAGGGTGCGCTTCTGCCCAACAGGCGCGGCGAGAAGAAGCTGGCGCAGGTTCTCACCGAAGATTCGTATGGACTCGATGTCGGCCTTCTGCTTTGCCTCGCGTATGACCTCGCCGCTCACCGACGGTTCAAGCAGCCGTTTGAAGCAGTCCTCGACAGCGAGGTTAATCTGCTCGGCAAGCGGCCTCTGCGGGTAGCGGTGAGCCTGACAGTATTCGTAGTAGATTTTCTTGCAGCACTTTTCCGGGTCGCTGTCAATCCTGACGGTCAGCACGCCCTCGTCCTGTCCGCGAAGCATCGCGAGCAGGCGGTGCGGAGCAACATGGGCGAGCGGTTCCGACCAGTCGAAATAGCTGCGGTACTTGTCTGCCTTGTCAGCGGGCGCATTCTTCGACTTTTTGGAAACGATGCGACGGGTGCGGAAAATCTGCCTCATGGCCTCGCGAATCACGGCTGTCTCGCTCAGGCGCTCGGCGATGATGTCACGAGCTCCGGCAAGGGCCGCCTCGGGGTCGTCGAAAGCGGCCGCGTCGCGGTGAGGGTCAGGGGTGGAGTTGTTCCACATCTTGTCGGCAAGAGGCTCATAGCCGGCTTCCTTCGCCGCAGTAGCCCTTGTGCGCCGTTTAGGGCGGTAAGGAAGATAGAGGTCCTCCAGAACATTAGGCTCGACGCACTCCTCAATCTGAGTCCTAAGCTCATCGGTCAGCGCACC
The DNA here is from genome assembly GCA_963596955.1 of bacterium. Classification (GTDB taxonomy): domain Bacteria; phylum Bacteroidota; class Bacteroidia; order Bacteroidales; family UBA932; genus Cryptobacteroides. The sequence goes on from CAVBPI010000310.1 coordinate 3,020, forward strand.
GGCCGCGGAGATGGTTTCAAGTATGCCGGCCTTGCGCTTTTCCATCGCGTCGAAATCTTCCGCAAGATGCTTTATCTGCGCAACCGCGACATCGTCCAGCGAGCCCGTGCGCTCTTTCCTATAGCGCGAGATGAACGGCACGGTCGCCCCCTGCGACAGGAGTTCGACGGTATTCTCGACCTGCCAGACCTTCACTCCGAGGTCGGAGGCTATCTTCCTTAAATATATTTCCTTCATTATATTATCACTTATGTATCAATCAATTATTACTTCCCAATAGCCACCTTTGGCTGAACCATGCCGGACAACGGCATTGGCTTTTTTCAAGCTTTCCAGCATATTTCGAGTGACTTTCATGGACAAGCCGCAAGCCTCCGCCAAAGTCGCGATGCTGATTTTAGGATTAGCCCGAATAAGAGC
>CAVBPI010000311.1:0-1729 GCA_963596955.1 bacterium
AACGCACACGGAACAAAGACAAATTTATTTTATAAAATAATATTAACCAATTAGTTATGGCAAACGAAAAGAAATTCGTCACTTGTGACGGAAACTATGCCGCCGCTCATGTGGCCTATCTGTTCAGTGAGCACGCGGCAATCTACCCTATCACGCCGTCATCGACCATGGCAGAATATGTCGATGAGTGGGCTGCGAAGGGCAAGAAGAACCTCTTCGGAGAGACCGTGAAGGTGACTGAGATGCAGTCGGAGGGCGGTGCCGCAGGAGCTGTGCACGGCTCGCTTCAGGCAGGCGCCCTGACTACCACCTTCACCGCATCACAGGGACTTCTCCTGATGATTCCGAACATGTACAAGATTGCCGGAGAGCAGCTTCCGACCGTGTTCCACGTGTCCGCACGTGCGCTCGCGTCACACGCCCTTTCCATCTTCGGTGACCACCAGGACGTGATGGCCTGCCGCCAGACGGGCTTCGCGATGATTGCCTCGGCTTCCGTTCAGGAGGCTCTCGACATCGCCGCCGTGGCACACCTCTCGACAATCAAGTCAAGCATTCCTTTCCTCCACTTCTTCGACGGATTCCGCACCTCGCACGAGATTCAGAAGATTGAGCTTCTCGACGAGGACGCGCTCAGGGGAATGATAAGCACGAAGGCCCTGGCAAGGTTCAGGGAGCGCGCGCTCACTCCTGACGCTCCTGTGACACGCGGCTCCGCACAGAACGGCGACGTCTATTTCCAGGCACGCGAAGCCTGCAACGGCGCCTACGAGGCAGTTCCTGACATCGTGGCAAGGTATATGGGCGAAATCAGCGAGCTTACGGGCAGAAGCTACCGTCCGTTCGACTACTACGGAGACCCGGAAGCCGAGAACATCATCGTCGCCATGGGTTCCGCAACCGAGACAATCAAGGAGACCATCGATCACCTTGAGAAGGAAGGAAAGAAGGTCGGCCTGATGATCGTCCGCCTCTACCGTCCGTTCTCGGCAAAATATTTCCTCAAGGCAATGCCTAAGACAGTGAAGAGAATCGCCGTCCTCGACAGGACGAAGGAGCCGGGCTCGCTCGGAGAACCGCTCTACCTCGACATCAAGACCCTCTTCCAGGGCCAGGAGAACTCTCCGCTCATCGTCGGCGGCCGCTACGGACTTTCATCAAAGGACACCACTCCGGCGCAGATTGTCGCTGTCTATGAGAACCTTGAGCTCGCCGAGCCTAAGACCGACTTCACCATCGGCATCGTCGATGACGTGACGTTCAAGTCCCTCCCTGTCAAGGAGGAAATCTCCATCATGAAGCCGGGCACCACGGAGTGCAAGTTCTTCGGCCTCGGTTCTGACGGTACTGTCGGCGCGAACAAGAACACCATCAAGATTATCGGTGACCATACGCAGAAATATGCCCAGGGCTACTTCGACTACGACTCCAAGAAGTCCGGCGGATACACCTGCTCCCACCTGCGCTTCGGCGACCTCCCTATCAAGGCTCCTTACCTCGTATCGACCCCTGACTTCGTAGCCTGCCATGTTCCTTCATACCTTTCAAAGTATGACGTGCTTGCCGGCATCAAGCAGAACGGCACCCTCCTGCTCAACAGCCTCTGGGACGAGAAGGAAACCCTCGAAAGAATTCCTGAGCACGTGAAGGGCATCATCGGAAGGAAGAACATTTCCCTCTACATCATCAACGCTACAAAGATTGCCGCTGAAATCGGACTCGGCGGAAG
>CAVBPI010000311.1:1739-3434 GCA_963596955.1 bacterium
ACATCATCCCTTATGAGGAGGCTGTCACCTACATGAAGCAGGCCATCCTCAAGAGCTACGGCAAGAAGGGCGAGAATGTCGTGAACATGAACTACGCTGCGGTTGACCGCGGAGGTGAATACACAAAGGTTGAGATTCCTGCCGACTGGAAGAACATCACGGCGAAGTTCGAGAACCCTCACAAGGACCGTCTGGCGCCTGCATTTGTCAAGGAGATTGCCGACGAGGTTAACGCACAGTGCGGCGACAGGCTTCCTGTAAGCAAGTTCATCGACATCCAGGACGGCACGATGCCTAACGGAACATCCGCATACGAGAAACGCGGCGTGGCCGTCAAGGTTCCTGAGTGGAAGAGCGAGAACTGCATCCAGTGCAACACCTGCGCGTTTGTCTGCCCTCACGCGGCAATCCGTCCGTTCATCCTCACCGCAGCCGAGGCCGCAGAGGCTCCTGCCACGGTGAAGAAGGCTGCAGGAAAGGCACAGCTCAAGGAATACACCTACGCGCTTTCTGTTTCAGTGGCCGACTGTACGGGATGCGGCAACTGCGTCGATGTCTGCCCTGCAAAGGAAAAGGCTCTCGAAATGGTTTCATACCAGGAGGACCTTCAGGAGCAGGAGAACTTCGACTGGCTGCACTCTCACATAGGCTACAAGGAGAACATACTCAACAAGGCCGGCAACGTGAAGAACGCACAGTTCGCACAGCCTCTCTTCGAGTTCTCCGGTGCCTGCGCCGGCTGCGGCGAGACTCCGTACATCAAAACCATCACTCAGCTCTGGGGCGACCACATGATGATCGCGAACGCGACAGGATGCTCTTCAATCTACGGAGCGTCATTCCCGGCAACTCCATACTGCACCAACGCCCAGGGTCACGGCCCGGCATGGGCAAACTCCCTCTTCGAGGACTTCTGCGAGTTCGGTCTCGGAATGAAGCTCGGCTCGGACAGGGCACGCATGACCGTCGCCAAGCTCATGGAGCAGGGACTCTCATGCTCATGCTGCTCTGACGAGATGAAGGCTCTCTTCACCCAGTGGCTTGAGAACAAGAACGACGCGAAGGTTACCCGCGAGGTTGCCGACAAGCTCGTTCCTCTCATGGAGGCCTGCGGATGCGACACCTGCAAGGCGCTGCTTGAGTACAAGTCCTTCATTCCGGCACGCAGCCAGTGGATTATCGGCGGTGACGGCGCTTCATACGACATCGGATACGGCGGACTTGACCATGTGCTTGCTTCCGGCGAGAACGTGAACATCCTTGTCCTCGACACCGAGGTCTATTCAAACACCGGCGGACAGTCATCGAAGGCTACCCCTGCGGGCGCCATCGCGAAGTTCGCTGCTTCAGGAAAGAAGGTGCGCAAGAAGGACCTCGGAATGATGGCGATGAGCTACGGATATGTCTATGTGGCACAGGTTGCCATGGGCGCTTCTCCGGTTCAGTACTTCAACGCCATCAAGGAAGCCGAGGCTTACGACGGACCGTCACTCCTCATCGCATACGCTCCATGTATCAACCATGGCCTCAAGGCCGGCATGGGTCTGAGCCAGAAGGAGGAGAAGCTCGCCGTCGAGTGCGGTTACTGGCACCTCTACAGGTACAATCCTGCACTTGAGGGCACGGACAAGAATCCGTTCACGCTCGACTCCAAGGAGCCTGACTGGAGCAAGTTCCAGGACTTCCTCAAGGGCG
>CAVBPI010000312.1:0-3410 GCA_963596955.1 bacterium
ACTCGCGGCTGTTGGAAATGTTGTCGAGCTGCGAACGGTACTTCTCAATCTGCATATCGCACTCCACGATATTGTGCTTGTTCTCCGCAATGCCTCTCGTGAACTCCTCAATCATCGCCGAGATGTGGGCGGACTTGGCCTTGAGATCCGCAATCTCGTTTTCAAGCCTCTCGACCTCCATCGGAAGCTCGCCCCGGAGCTGGACAATCCTGTCAATGGCGCAGTCGGTCTGCTGGAGGTCATAGAGAGCCTTCAGCTTCTCCTCTACGCTGATGTCCGAATCCGCGAAGTTCTTCTGGATTGACACGAAAGTCTCGTGACGGTCAATCGGAGTCTCGATTTTCTTAGTTTTCTTTGTTGTAGCCATATCGCTTAGAAATAATATATCGGGTTGGTGTAATCAAGTCGCGTATCGACTTCGCTCTCATAATGACCCACATCCATGACGACGAAGCCTTCGGGAGTGAAAAAATGGTGATATGATATGTCGCCGCAGAGATACAGCTGCGCGCCCGCAGAGCGGGCCTTCGCAATCAGCGACGAGCCCGAACCGCCGCAGGCCGCGACACGGCTGACCACAAGTCCCGGCCACAGCCTCGACGACTTCACCACCGGGATGCGGAACGCCTCCTTCACGACCTTCACGGCCTCCTCCACCGGTATGGGCTCAGGGAGGTCGCCGACTATGCCAAGCCCATATTCCGTCTCCGGAGTGGAAACCGCCCTGTCCGGGTCGAGAATCGAGACATCCTCAAGGGAGAGCCGGCGCGCCATAGCCCAACTGACTCCCCCGACGACCTTGTCTGCGCTCGTGTGGGCTGAATAAATCGAGATTCCCCCACGGATTGCCTTCATCACGGCAACTCCGACAGCATCGTCTGGAGTTATCCTCTTCAGTCCGCCGAATATCAGCGGATGATGCGTCACTATGAGGTTCGCGCCGCAGCCGGCCGCCTCATCGACGAGTTCCGGAGTGCAGTCGAAGCCCACGAGCACGCCGGTCACCACGGAGTTCTCGTCCCCGACGCTGAGCCCGCTGTTGTCCCAGCTCTCCTGCACGCGCTCCGGCGCAAAGCCGCGAATCACGTCAATCACGTCGCGGACGCGGACCGGCCTCCCATTGTCATTCACTGTCGTCATACCTTATATATAATATATACATCTGGGAAATCACATCCCCTTTGCAATCTCCACAAGCTGCTCCCGGATGGAGAGAAGCGACTCCACGACACGGAACTTCCTCTCCGCGCCCTTCTTGTCCTCAAGCATACGCTTCGTGGCACCCTCGATGGTCAGCCGCTCAGTCTTGAGGAGGAACTGAATCAGGCGCAGAGTCTCGATGTCCTCCGGCTTATAAATCCTGTTGCCCTTGGCGTTGCGAGTCGGACGCAGGAACTTTGGGAACGAGTCGCTCCAGAACCTGACGGTGGATGTGTTCTCCCCGAGCTCTTTGGCGACCTCGCCTATCGTGTAACATATTTTTTCCATATCATTTAATCCATTGACTGTTTGGTATTTGTGGAAACTATCATCATGTTGAAATATTCTTCCGGGCCGACGGAGGCGAAAAAATGGTTCACCGGGTTGAGAACCACCGTGTCACGCCGCACTTCGTAGTGGAGATGAGGGGCATAGGCGTTGCCTGAGATTCCGACGCGGCCGATGACCGCGGCCCTGCGAACCCTCGCGCCCTTGCGGACATTGATTGCGGCAAGGTGGGCATACCTCGTCGTGTAGCCGCCCTCATGGGTGATTTCCACCACATTGCCCTGTCCCTTCATCGAGCGCACGACCTCGGTAACGGTACCGTCGGCCGCGGCAAGAACCGGAACATCCGCCTCGGAGATGATGTCCAGTCCCGTATGCGGGGTCTCCACCTTGTAGTAGGGGTTTATCTTGGTGCCGACCGAGGCTCCCGTCTGCGCGTAGGACAGAGGCTCTATCGGCGCGTGCATCGGAGGAATCACCGCGCCTTCCCCGGAGACGGCCGCAAGCGCACGCCTCATGTTCTCCTCGATGCGCACGGCCTTGGCGCAGAGAGTGTCGGCCTTGGCCGCGGCGTATTTCTCGATGTCCGTGTCGGGGATTGTGTCGAGACCGCCGAGGAAGGAGAGCGAGGAACTGAGGTCCAGCTCCGGGGAATCAGTGAGGAAAATCTCCCGATAAATCATGTTGTCGCGCTCGGAAAGCCGCTGAATCTCGGCCGAAAGCATGGCCGACTTTTCCTGCAGGGCAGGCAGCTGCGACTCATAGGCGCGGTTCTGTTCCTTCAGCGAAGACTCGGTCTTTGTGTTGAAGCAGAGCGAGAACACGAGGTAGAAAATGACGGTCAGCGAGAGCGAGAGCAGGACAAACGACAGGAACTTTCCGCCGAACTTCTTGAAAGTCAGGCGTTCCTTCCTCATGCTGAGGCTGTCCCTATCGAATTCATACCTCTTTTTCATCTCTTCTTCCTATGTGTTGGGTGGATGACGACACGCTGGGCGGCGGATTCGGTGACCTGAGCCATGGTGGCATATTCCTCCGTCGTCATGTCGAGGTCCATATAGTTCATCGGGTTGGTCGGGCGGCCCTTGTATATTACCTCGTAATGGAGGTGAGGTCCGGTCGATTTGCCGGAGTTTCCGACGTTTCCGATGTTCTCTCCCCTCTTGACCCTCATTCCCTCGGCGACGTTCACGAAGCTCAGGTGGGCATAGCGCGTCCTGTAGCCGAAGCCGTGGTCTATTATTATCTGGTTGCCGTAGCCGTGCACGCTGAGGCTCACCGACTCCACGACCCCGTCACCCGTGGCATAGACGGGATAGCCGACGTTCGCCGCGAAGTCCAGTCCGTGATGAAAGGCCGGGCGGTGATATTTCGGGTCAATCCTCCCTCCGAAGCGGCTCGACAGGTGATACTTCTTCCTGTCCGGGTTAATCGGCGGGATAATCGGCACGCACGAGGCCATGTTCCCGGCCTGCTTTGCCAAACGCCCTACCTCGTCGTAGGACTTGGACTGGATGTAGGCCTTCTTCAGGAGCACATCCGTGCGCACGACCGCGCTGCGGAAACCGGCGTTGTAGTCGGAATCGTCGAGCCAGAGGTAGCGGTTCGCGCCGGAAAAGCCGGCGTTCCTCACTTCGGGGGCTATACGACTCATTCCCAGCACTGTACGGTAGATGTCGTTGTCCCGCATCTGGAGGGCGGTGAGCCTTTCGTCATATTCCCTAATCCCCGTCCCCAGCACCTCGACCTGCGAGAGCAGCGCCGCGTTCTTCTTTTTGAGCAAGGTAGTCTTAGGCAGCTCGATTTCCAGCACTCCGGTCAGAATCCAGAGGTTGAAGAAAGCCATGAGGCTGCTCAGCACAATCAGGGAAACGACGCGGAACGCCCTCCTCTTCCCGTGGTCTTTATCCACTTCGTAGGAG
>CAVBPI010000313.1:0-1151 GCA_963596955.1 bacterium
GGCTGGGTGCGCACCGGAACGCTCGCCGGAACGAACGCCGTCATCAAGTATTTTCCCGACGGGGAATGCTGGATTTGGCTCACGAACACGAGCACTTGGAAGGGGCCGAGCCACCTGAAATACACCGCGACGCTCTTCGACCAGCTCCGCCGCGACTACTCCGCCAAGCTTCCCGCCCAGAACCTGTTTGACCCGAAGATGGACAGGCACAAGGAGATGGACAGGCACAAAGATTCCTCGCTCCGCTCGGAATGACAGAACAAGCCTCGGAATGACAGTTAGAAGAGGCCGAATAACTGAGCATCAACCCGGTCGGTAATCAGCGCGAAGTCCTCGGGGCGGTTCTCGAAGTCGAGATTGTCACCCTCTATGGTGATGACCCGGCCGGGATAGGAGGCTATCCACTGCTCGTAGAGGTCGTTCAGCCCCGTAAGATATTCGATGCTCATCCCCTTCTCATAGTCACGTCCCCTCTTTGCAATCTGCGAGACGAGATGAGAAATCGAGGAGCGGATGTAAATCAGCAGGTCGGGATACTTCACCGAGGACATGACCACATGGAAGAGTTCCATGTAGGTGTTGAAGTCTCGCTCGGAAAGGTTGCCCATCAGGTAGTTGTTGCGGACGAATATCTCCACGCCCTCGAATATCGTGCGGTCCTGGACGATGGTCTCGCGGCTCTTCGCAATTGCCATCACGTCCTTGAGACGCTGCGCAAGGAAGTAGGTCTCAAGATTGTAGGACCAGCGCGGGATGTCCGTGTAGTAGTCCTCCAAGTAGGGATTGTAGGTCACGGCCTCGAACTTCGGGGTCCATCCGTAATGTTCGGCCAGCATACGAGTGAGAGTCGTCTTGCCGCATCCTATGTTTCCGGCGATACCTATGTGCATGACTATTCGTTTTTTGTAGGTGGAATTTCTATTTTGCAGTTGGTCGAGTTCATGGCCCTTTCTACGCCGATTGTGGCGAAGGCTTTCACGCCGGCTATCACCTTGTCGCTGATGAGCGGCATCACCTTCAGTTCTTCGTCGCTCAGCCTACCGAGCACGAAATCGACCTGATGTCCTCGGCTGAAATCATTTCCGATTCCGAGACGGATTCTCGCATATTCCTGACTTCCAAGAAGTTCAGTAATATTTTTAAGCCCGTTA
>CAVBPI010000313.1:1191-3405 GCA_963596955.1 bacterium
CGTTATGACCGCCGTCGCTGCCGTTCTTGCGCATCCTGACGGTGCCGAACGGGAGGTTGAGGTCGTCGGAAATCACGATGATGTTCTCAATCAGAATGTTCTTCTCCTGCATCCAGTACCTGACGGCCTTGCCGCTTAGGTTCATGTAGGTCGATGGCTTGAGGAGAATGAAGCGGTGCCCCTTGAACGGAATCTCCGCAATGTCCCCGTAACGGTCGGTGTGAAAAACGGCGTTGGATGCCTTCGCAAAGGCATCCAACACTATAAATCCCATGTTGTGCCGGGTGTTTTCATATTCGGAACCTATGTTTCCGAGCCCGACTACAAGACAGTTCATCTTTCAGACATTTCCTGATTATTCAGCCTGGGCAGCCTGAGCGGATGCACGGGTAGGACGTACTGAGCAGATGATTGTTGCCTTAGGAGAAACGATGGTGACACCCTCGTAGTGGAGGTCGCCGGCTACAATCTGCTTGCCGATCTGAAGTGGAGTACAATCAACCTCAAGGTTATCAGGAAGTTCGTTAATCATCGCGCTTATCTTGAGCTTGCGTGCCGAAACGAGAAGCTTACCGCCGGCCTTCACACCCTCGGCGTGACCGGTAACTACAACCGGAACGTCAATTACGACAGGCTTGGTGTCGTTCACAGCGAGGAAATCGACATGGAGACACTGGTCCTCTACCGGATGCCACTGAAGCTCATGAAGAACGGCGTTGATTTTCTGTCCGTTGCTGAGTTCGAGGTCGATGATGTATGAGTTCGGAGTGTGGGTGATAGGCTTGAGAGCCTTGGCGTCAACCGCAAAGTGGATGTTCTCCATTCCGAGTCCGTAGATGTTGCAAGGTACCAGTCCTTCCTTGCGGAGCGCCTTGATGGCCTTTTTTCCGACAGCTTCACGAAGCTGCCCCTTCAATTCAATGTGTTTCATTACATTAACTTTTATAAAATGTGTTACTCAGCTCCGCTGCGAAACTCCATAAAAAGCGCATCGCCAACGGAACCCCATTGCACCAAAAAGTCCAGTGACTTTTTATGGGGCTGCAAAGATACTATTTTTTTTTATATTCAACAACAGGGGTTCAAACTTGGCCAAAGTAGTTTTAAGGCGTATGGAGCAGGAGGCCTTCGCTCATGAAAAAAAAATCGCTCAGGCTCTCCTGCCCCATACGCTCCGCAACTTCTACAAGCGGCCTGTTACAACATCTCATTCAATTACTTCACAAGACCTGTTGCCTCGTTCCAGGCGAGGGACTTGTAGTAGTTGTTGAGATAGCTGCGCTCCGGATAAGGCATATACATGCTCAGGCCGCTGAAACTCTTGAGCTGGAAGTCGCCCATAAACCATTCCGTCGAGGCCTTGTAGGCGACGCACTGTCCGAGAGCCCAGTCGATGTCGGCGAGTTCAGTTTCCGTCGCCCCGGAGGCGACCATCACGCTCCGGAAGTCATAGAACCATTTCTGCTTGTCCCTGTAGCGGTTGCGGAAGAACTGCTGGAGGGCGGTCTTGTTGCAGCTGTCGTAATTCACATCGTGCGAGCGGAACACGGAGCGGCACACTGCGGCAAGCGCGTCGAGACGGGAGCAGTCAATCATGGAGATTGTCGCGGACTTATATTGTCCGCTCTGATTCTCGTAAAGGCTGTAGAAATCCTCGCATACGGCCTCGGGAGCCGGGACATCGGACTTCAGAAGCCGCTCGACAAGCCGGCTGTAGTCCATTCCGTCACCTAAAATTTCAGTCTGAGAGGCGCACATCCAGCGGCATTTGTCCTTCAGTTCGTATGCGACCTCAATCCCACCCATGTAGCAGGCGTCGAAGATGATATAGTCCACCTTGAACGGTATCGCCTCCGCCAGTTCGATGATGTCGGTCTCGTATGCTTTCTTGTGCGTCTTGTCCGTCCATGTCGAACCTATGCTCTTCACCGCCGGGCCGTCGTCCTCGCTATGCACATAAGGCACGGGGGCATTTGCGCGGCGGCTTCGCTGCCTGCCGGACTTGCCGAGCGACCAGACATCCGTCGATGTGCCCTCGAACCTTTCAGGCAGGGCGAGATAGCCGGGCGGAACCCAGCCGGAGCAGTGAGAGGAGAGCAGCAGGCCGTAGCTGTCCGCACGGTACCTGTCCCGGATGCAGTTCAGGACTTTAGCGATGTTTGCGCCGGTGTTCGGGATGTCCCCCTCGCTGAAAGTCATGACATTGGCACGGAC
>CAVBPI010000314.1:0-3390 GCA_963596955.1 bacterium
CAAGGAGCTGGAACAATCGCCATTGCTCTCAGATTTTCCATCATTGTGGACTGAATTGAAAGAGACTTATTTGAAAGAGTTGCCGGCCATTGCTTTCTCTGAAATACCGAGCGAGGATGCCGTTGCCAACAGTTTTGGATTGATTATGAAACATATAAGATGGTGAACAGAAACTTTTGTCACCATCTTTTTGTTATAATGTCCGACTCAGCCGCTCAAGGGCGTCGAGGAGGAGGGTGCGGGGACAGGCTATGTTGAGACGGATGAAATTTTCGCCGCCGGGGTCGTACATGGAACCGGAGTTGACCATTAGTTTCTGCTCGTCGAGAAGGCGCGCCGTGACTTCGTCGGAGTTCATGAGAGTCGCGCTGATGTCAATCCAGACGAGATAGGTGCCTTCGAGTTCCGTGACGGGACACTGAGGAATGTGCTCGGAGAAAAAGGCTTTGACCGTCATGTAGTTGTCATAGAGGTAGCCGCGCAGGGCATCCAGCCAGTCGGCGCCCTCCGGGGAGTATGCAGCAATGGTCGCCTCGACCCCAAACGGGTTCACGTCACAGACCTCGTTGATGTTGATTGCCCGGTCTATGCGGGCGAGGATTTCGCGGTCATACGCGATTATGTTCGCAATCTGAAGTCCGGCGATGTTGAATGCCTTGCTCGGGGAGATGCAGGTCGCGGAGTGGAGTCGGAACTCTTCGCCGAGAGACGCGAAGGGCGTGTAGTTGTGCCCCGGATAGGTCAGCTCGCAGTGAATCTCGTCAGAAATTACGAACACATTGTTCCTCAGACATATTTCCCCGACTCTGCGCAGTTCTTCCTCCGTCCACACACGGCCGGCAGGGTTGTGAGGATTGCAGAGAATCATCACCTTCGCCTTCGGGTCGGCTGCCTTGGCATCAAGGTCGTCGAAGTCCATCTTCCATGAAAGCCCGTCGCGGAGAAGAGGATTAGGGAGCATCTCGCAGCCGTTGTTGCGGATGGACGAGAAGAAGCAGTTATAGACCGGCGGCTGAACTATGACCTTGTCGCCAGGCCGGGTCAGCGCCTTGATGACAGCCGAGATTGCCGGCACCACGCCGATCGTGTAGATGAACCGGTCGCGCTCGAAGCGCACGCCGTGACGAGTGCTGAACCAGTTGATTACGGCGTCATAGTAGGACTGCGGGACCTTGACATAGCCGAAAATCCCATGCTCCACCCTGCGGCGCAGCGCGTCAATCACGCACGGAGCGGTTCTGAAGTCCATGTCCGCGACCCACATCGGCAGAACCCCGTCAGCCGGAGTGTCCCATTTGTAGGAATTTGTCCCGCGTCTCGGAACAATCTCGTCGAAATTGTATTTCATGTCGTATCCGTTTTATAACCACATATCCTGCGCATCAGCCTCACCGGCAACGTGTCGGCGAAGATATGCCCGTACTCATCCCCGCACCTCAATCACGCAGTCCGCCGGAGCCTTGATGTTCTTGTCAATGATTATCTCCCCTATTTCGTCAGCGACGATGCTTCCCGTCCGAGGGTTCTTGACGCTGCGGATGCCTCCGACGATTGTCGCCTGCACGCTGCTGTACTCGAACGCGAGGTCGCAGTCCTCGGCGAAGGTGCAGTTCTCAAGCACCAGATTCTCCGCGTAGCAGAGCGGCTGAGTGCCCGAAATTCTGCAGTTCACGAGCCTGAGACCCCGGGAATGCCAGCCGAGGTATTCCCCGCTGAGTTCGGAATCATAGACCGTCACGTTCTCGCTTTCCCAGAGCGCGTCCTTGGTCGTGATTTTCGCGTTGCGCAGTTCGAGGTTCTTCACATACTGGAACACATACTTGCTGTCGCTGACAAGATTGTCGATGCGAAGGTCGCTGCTGAACATGAACGGATAGGTCCCTCCGTGCAGCTTCAGCCCCTTGACATTCACGCGGCTGCATCTCCAGAAAACTTCGTCCGCGTCCGTCATCTCGACGTTCTCAATGTCAATGTCGCTCATCTCCCTGAACATCTTAGGCGCGGCAATCACTGTGTCCCTCATCTTCAGATGATCCGAATACCACAGCGCCGAACGGCCTCCCACGTCAAAGAAGCACCTCTCGATGAGAAATCCGTGCACGTGCCAGAACGGGTAGTTACCCTCGAAGCGGCAATCCACGGCCTCAATGTCGCTGCATTCCTTTAGCGCCGACTCGCCCTCGCGTATTACAACATTTTCGAGTCTCAGCCCATGTGATTCAAACAGAGGACGTTCGCCCCCGAATTCCGCATTTCGTATCGTTTTCATATATCCCAATTTTTCGTATATTCACTCTCTGCACATCCGCCATACGGCAGCAAAATTTCCGAATGCAAAATTAAGTATAAAAATATATTTCCGAAATATCCGCATCACCGGAGTTCCTACCAATTTCGGGGATATATGTCGAAGCATTGAAAATAAAAACGATGCGGGCTGGCACAATATCGCGGAAAGTGGGTATCTTTGCAGCGGCAGCCGGGAATATGCCCCCGTCCGTTGGTTTATGAAACGTGAGAAGAATAAATTGCTTCAGATTTTATATGGAATTTGACTTTCTCGGAATATTCACGCTCGTCACGGGTGTCCTGTTCCTGATTCTCGAAATCAGGCAGAGCAACTGGATGTGGGCCTTTCAGCTGCTCTCGGCCGCCGCAGCCATGATTTCGTTCTTCATAGGCGGGCTGTACGCATCGTCCGCGCTGAACCTCTACTATGTCGTGATGGCGTTCGTTGGCTTCGTCCAGTGGAGGAGGGATGACAGGCTGAAAGATTTCTCGGCTGCGCTCGAAATGACAAAGGGAAACGCCGAGATGGCAAGCGGAGATCCGAAATTGACGGGCGACAATGTCGAGAGGGCCACCACCAAGATTCACCTGCGGCATCTGCCCCTGAAGACGGCTCTCATCAGCACTCTGGTACTTGTTGTCGGCACGGCGGCGCTGTATTTCATTCTCCGGGAACTTGACGACCCTAAATCCGTAGGGGACGCGAGCGCGACGGTCCTGAGCTGCATAGCTACATGGTGGCTCGCGAAGTCATATCCCCAGCAATGGATTCTCTGGATTTTCGCCGACGCCGCATCCGCCCTGATTTGTTGGACGCAGGAAATGCCCGCCATGTCACTCCTATATATAATATACGCAGTCTCCGCAATTTACGGATATATCCATTGGACACGGAAAGGAAAATATATCGACGAAATCGGATGAAACGGAGACTCATTTCAATAGAATAATATCTCAATAAACATAGAAAATAAAAAGCGATGAATACGAGAGAACAGAAACTTGAGGCGTTCGGGCGGCTGCTCGACATTTTGGACGAACTGAGGGTGAAATGCCCGTGGGACAGGAAGCAGACGAACGGAAGCCTGCGGCCGCAGACGA
>CAVBPI010000315.1:0-1186 GCA_963596955.1 bacterium
TTTGAATGCGTGCCTGAACCGCGGCATTGTCGGGAGCAAGGCCGTTGTCATCCTTGGATTCTTCAACGAGCAGCAAGTCATTGTATGATTCCGTAACTCCAAGAGGATTTCCGGAATACTTCTCGTCTCCATAAACGATATTCGCCAATCCGGAAAAACCATACTTGCTGTAAGACGGAGAGCATACGAATGCCACATAGCCGTCCTTTACATAACCGCCTATCAGCAGATTGTCAACAGAACCATTGAACGGGCCTTCATCGTCAGACACAAATGGCCAGAACCAATAGTTTCCACCCTGTCCGAACTGCTGGGCAAGAGAATAGAGGTATCCGCCATAAAAATCCCAAACCATCGTGTCATCGAAACCATACATCTTCGCCGAAGCTGCAAAAATCCCGGAAATATCGACATACTCGTCAACGAAACCATCCTCATCAGGCTCGGAATCCGGTATATTGCTGTCGGAGACCGTCACCTTTCTTTTTTGAGTTCATGTAGGCGTATGGTTCATCGTCGAACCCTATTACTATTCCGTCTTTCGGGAACTTTATCACACCGTTCGCCATTGTGCCGTACGCCTTGCCCTTAAAGCCGTTTTCCCCGCAGAATGAGCCGAACCAGATTTCTCCGTCAGAACCGAGAGTGGTTCCGCAGCCCGACGCGGACGACGAGAACTTCAGCGAGGAGATGAAAGCGTACAAAAAAGCCCGCCGAACCTATCTCATCAGCTACGGGCGCAGCATAGAGAGAGTCCGGCAGGCGAACCGCTGCATCGGCTGCGGCCAGTGCATGAGCCATTGCCCGCAGAGCATTCAGATTCCGAATGAACTGCACCGCATAGACCGCCTCGTCGAAAAACTGCGGAGGGAGTCGAATACACTATAAGGTATTAGCCTTCAACAATCGAGTTCTAGTTATAGCCCATGAAAATTGCAACGCTCCGTGCAAGTAATCAGAAAATGATTACCTCTGCAGAACAATTGCAATACAAAGGGAGATGTCGTTCAGAACTCATAGCGGACAAGCAGAAATTAATTTATAATTTCCACTTGATTTGTTAACTCGCGGACACCGCCGGCGTTCAGCTGTGGTGTGTTGATTCGTATGTCGCAGTCAATGACGAAGACATTCCCATTTTTAGAGAGGATAACATTCTCATCATGCATATCGCTTAGATATATCC
>CAVBPI010000315.1:1196-1583 GCA_963596955.1 bacterium
GATATATCCACTCTGTTGAATATGTCCAATTGTTTGGATTTATCAATTGATATCCCAATTTGCTCATGTATAGACCGATTTCCTCATCCGTCATTCTCATTCCTTGAATGAAATCTTGTTCGACAACAATCACAAATTCTTTTGCGGAGTTTTCCCCAAATCCGAGAACTCGCATTCTTGTCTGTGGAAAATATGCATTATGAAGAGATATTCGGTCCAATGCCAAAACCGGCAGAACAAAATAATCCAACCCGATAACTTTTACGAGTGTCTGACCATTGTCATAGACATGAGCCTCACCGCCGTGAGCAATTTCTTGACCCAGTTTTTGTGGTATGGACTTTTCCGTATCTTCAAACCAGCAGCCTGACTTCCGTGCCCAGACCT
>CAVBPI010000315.1:1593-3372 GCA_963596955.1 bacterium
GACATGAGTTGTACCTCCCTCAGTGCAGCCATGCTGCTCTGACGGTGAAAATCGTTTATAAACAAGCCTTCCTGAAATGAACCATTCTGCATATTCGTCGAGTTTTGCGAGTCCTTCTTCAGAGAAACCACCATCAATGATTTCCCGTATCGAAAGCCAGAATTCATCGTTTGTCATATTGTCATATACATTCGATGGCAAAGATATGAAATTTTCAGATTAAATGTGTCAAGACCTTTAGGACTGAATAAAAAATCC
The DNA here is from genome assembly GCA_963596955.1 of bacterium. Classification (GTDB taxonomy): domain Bacteria; phylum Bacteroidota; class Bacteroidia; order Bacteroidales; family UBA932; genus Cryptobacteroides. Next base: position 1,852 of record CAVBPI010000315.1, read on the forward strand.
CCGGGACTCAAGACGTGAGTTCCGGGGATTGCTTTAGTTGTTCTTCAGAATTTCCTAGTGTATGTTGGAGATTGTGAGGGTTGCGTCTCCAAACGAATACGGTCCCCATACGGAGTAGAGATAGAATGTTATCGTCTTGTTCAGAGTGTCAATCTCTCCCTCGCCGTCCTCAATCTCACCATCATAGGTACCATAGTTCTTATACGTATAATTAGGGGATATAACCTGATCCGGGACAATAAGCGTATAGTCGAGCGTGTTTATCCAGACCTTAATCCTATCTGGAACGAACCAGATGTCTCCGTCAAGCTGCAATCCAATAAGCTTGTCCTCCGTGACGCCGGTCGGAATCCATGACGCATCCGGCTTCTCGCTGATTTCCGTGATTGTCACTTGCGTGTCATACCCGTCGTCGAGAGTTCCCGTGCCGATGAAGTCGGCCTTGTCGAATGGTGCAAATGCCGTGTATGCGATGCGGTAGGAATATGACGAGCCGTCTTCCATCTTCCAACCGGAGAATGTCGTGTTATTGAATCCTATGAGTGATGTCCATCCGCGAACCGTAGTTCCGCTCTTGAGCGTGTAGCTCGGAGTAAACTCGATTCTGTCACCTACGGAAAGGTCGCCGTTGAGTCCGAGCTTTGCGCAGACATCGGAAATCTTCACCTTGAGCGTGCATGGGAACTCGGTGACGGCCTCGTCAAGATCCGTGGAGGTTTTTTCGCCGTTATGCGTATAGACTGCCGTGAGAAATGCCTTGTCGAGCATTGACCAGTCGCCCTGCTGCCATGGAATGTCAAGAATCACATCGAACACGTCGCTCTTGTCCTGCTGCATTGCGGCGGCGGCTCCGAGTGGCTTGTGGATGTTTATGACCACTCCTTTCTCCACCCCGTCGAGGTCGTATGGCAGTTTCTGGCTGCAACCTGTCAGTGCCGCAGCGAAAAACAATGCTGAAACTATCTTGTAACTTTTCATAATCTCAATTTTTGAATTTATTTAACATCCCAGAAAACAGTCTTCTCGCTGACGACCCTTCCGTTGTTCGTGAGGTTCGGGTTTGTGGTTGTCTCGTTGTTCGGGTACCACATGATTCGAGGGTAGTCAAGGATTTTCACAAGATTGTATGATGTCAGTCCTTCCTCGGCGGCGACAGTCTGTTTGTAAGGAGTCCATGCCATGTTGTTTTCGTCCCCCTTGAAAAGGACAGGATATCCGGTGCGGCGGATGTCATTGTAGGCTTCAACAGGGTTGTAGAAGTTCGCAATCCATTTCTCAGTCATGACAATCTCCAATTTCTTGTCGTTGTCCGTGGCCTCATTGAATTTTTCCACGACCCTTGTCGCGAAGTCGTCAGCAGTGTCGGAGGCGATGAGCGGCGCAGTCGCGTCGGCTTTCCCGGTGACGGCATTGACGTGATAGATAGACGACAGAATTCCTTCTTTCAGCAGTTCCGCAGCGTCTCCGGCCGTCTCGCCAGCGAGCACAAGCTCAGCTTTCATGAACGGCACGGAATAGGCC
>CAVBPI010000316.1:0-1427 GCA_963596955.1 bacterium
CTTCTCTTCTCAAAAAGTTCATTCATAAGGTGTTTCTTGCTTCCGAACAGACAATATGAAACGGACTGCTGATGCTGCCATACCGTCCTGAGCCTTTTCTGAAAAGTCTTTGAGTCGGCAAAGTCCGCTATCTGCTGAAATTCATCAATGCAGACAACTATGCTGATGCCCTTTTTTTGAGCTATCTTCTCCGGAAGCCGCAGGATTTCCGCGACATCGTCTCTATTGGCGTTCTCGACCCACTCCTCCCATTTGGATGATGTCTGTTTCAGCACGGATTCCGCAAACATATCATAAAAGTCCTTTTCCGTGCGGCATGAAAATATGTCCATAAAGACAATCTTCAGTTTGTCCGACTCCGCAAGGCCGCAGACTTTCTTGACCAAAGAAGTCTTTCCTCAACGGCGCGGAGAAATCAAAATGGTATTTACCCCATAACGGAAATTAGCAAGAAGCCGCGCCGTCTCCTGCTCCCTGTCAGTAAAGTTCTCACCAGCCGTCGCAACTCCGAAAGTAAAAGGTTTCTCTGCCATAATTCATTGATTTATGGGCACAAATATATGTAATAATTTTATTAGTAACAACATTCTTACTAATAAAGTTCTTACATTATGTTCTGTGGTTATTTCCATTTTGGAAACAACCGCTTCCTCCTGCAATTCACCGTCTTCAAAACTTTTCGCAGAAATTACTCAGTCTCACATGGCAGAACAGGTCTCGGTTCGCGGAGGGAGCGAAGCGGGTCGCCGGTTCCTATCTGCATTGAAATCCAGAGGGCGAAGAACCTGTCTGTCAGAGAATAGACCTTTGACCTTTCTGTGATGAGGTCCTTGTCCAGAAGCTTCTTCGCCGCCGACTGAACGGAACTTGCGGACGAGAGGCGGTGCTTCTGGATGAAGGCGGCGGATGTAATCGCCGAGGCCTCCCCGTCAAGCGCTATGGCATAGAGGAGTTCCTTCTGCTTTTCGGGAATGTTCGACAGAATCTCGCGGAAAACCGTGTCGTATGAGCCTACAAGCGAATGCATTGCCTCGCAGACCGTTTCGATGGAGCAGGTTCCGCCTTTCGGAGTGTCCGCAAACGATTCGTTGAAGGTCTTCTGAACATAGAATGTGTGTCCTCTGAAGAAATCATAGACCGCCGAGGCTTCGTTTTCGGAGATATTCTTTCCGAATTTGCGGAAATTCTCAACGATGAACGGGACATATACATTCCGTGCAATCTCATTGAGTTCGAGCATATCCGCGCTGCGGTAGAACGGACGGTTCGACGCAAGGAACATCTCCTGCATCATGTGGCGCTCGCTGCCGGCGTATATGAAATTGCAGTTTCCTGATTTCTGAATATGTCCGCGCAGAAGGGCCTCGATGTTCTTTTCCGGATATTTCGCTATCTGCTGAAACTCGTCTATTGCCACGATGCAGGGC
>CAVBPI010000316.1:1437-2298 GCA_963596955.1 bacterium
GGGCTTGTCCGCCTTGTTCAGGCAGTCAAAGATTTCCTCAAGCATAAATTCAGGCCGGTCGATGTCCCCCAGTTCAATGTTGAACGTCGGAAGGCCTGTCGAAATGTCAAAGCCGAACCTGCCGCTTATCGACTTGAGGGTCTGAAGAAACATCTTCGTCATTTTCCTGCTGAGCGGCTGCAAAGTCTCGTAAATTTCCTTTCCGAGGACATATGTAAATTCCCTGAGGCTTGAAGTGTGGAGAATATCGACGAAAAATGTGTAGTAATCGTCCTTTATCTCCGGGCGCTCATAGCAATAGCGTATCAGCCCCGTCTTTCCCATTCTTCTCGGGGATATGAGAACGAGGTTGTTCCCGTTCGTCACTGACTTGACAAGCCGCTCCGATTCGACGACTCTGTCACAGAAATACTCCGCGTCAATCTTTCCCGTAACAACAAACGGGTTTCTTTCCTTCGCCATAGCCTTTCACAATTTTATTGCAAATATAATTATTCGATTCGCATAATGCAAATCGAATAATTTTAGAATTACCTTGCTTCCGCAGAGCCGTCCCGGACGACAGCTTCACGCGTGTCGGATGATGTGACCGAGAAGGTCGTGCCGTCAAGGTCAAGCGTGCCGACATTGCGGAAATACGCACCGTAGGACGGGAAGTCCGGCCACTGGCTGAACGGGAGCGCGGAGATTCTTTCTCCGAGTCCAGGCTCTGGATTGCCGTAGAACGAGAATGAGGAGTCTATTATGCGGACGCTGTCGGTTCTCGCCCCTTCCCAGCTCTTTACTGAAAGTGCCATGCGGCAGGCCGTGGCTCGGCAGTCCTCGACGGTGATGTCCTTGCAGTGGTGTCCGTCCCTGAGC
>CAVBPI010000316.1:2308-3326 GCA_963596955.1 bacterium
GCTGCAGTCCTCAACGCGGATGCCCGAGAGTTCTCCCGGAGCTTCGCCCCAGCCGCCCGGTTCGAGGAATATGGCATGGAGCATATCGCAGCACGCGCCCCTTGTGATGTGAGGGTATTTCCCCGGTCCGCGGAAACGGCAGTCGCTGATGTGCAGCCCCTCCGAAGGCATAATCATCCGCAGGCCGTTGCAGGAGGAATTGAACGAGCAGCCGGATATTTCCATATTTTTCCAATATCCCCCGGCAACGCAGTCGTCCCCTGTCTCGAAGCGGCAGTCGTCAATCCGGATGTTCTCTCCTCCTCGGATATGTATTCCGTCCCAGCCTCCCGTAACCGCGAGGTCATCGAAACGGCAGTTCCTGATTTCATAGCACAGCACCGCATAGTTCGAGGCATTCCGGATTTTCAGATCGGACATATGGAAATTCCTTGATTCCGCGACAATTACAGTGTGCGGTCCGCGCATCCCCTCCTCTCCCTCTGGATTCCTCAGGTCGCCCCCGTCAATCGTCCCCGGCCCCATTATGGACGCTCCGTCGGCGTTCCGCGCGATAATCAACGCCTTTGCCCAGACCGTGTCCGATGCGCAGTTCTGATTTCCGGTCCCGACTCCGGTGTCATAGCGCGACATATCCCTGTCCGTCTCGTAATGCCCGTAGGCGGATAAATCCGGACTTGCGACAAGTTCCGCCCCTTTCGCCAGCTTGAGCGACACTCCCTTTCTTAGATAGACCGTCCCGCTCACGAATCGTCCCGCCGGCACCAGAACAGTCCCTCCGCCGTCCTCGCAACATTTCCCAATAGCCGCATTGATTACCGCCGCATTGTCCGTCACTCCGTCCTCCACAGCCCCGAAATCAGTGATATTCAAAACATTCCTCTCCATGTCACATCCCAAAATCATAGGCACGCAACAGGCCAGACAAAACATAATCTTTTCGAATTCAGAAAACTTCATAAAACATGGTTATTTCAAATAATGGTTGTAAATTTGCAATGTTGATTCCCGGTAGCCC
>CAVBPI010000317.1:0-3322 GCA_963596955.1 bacterium
GGTTAAACCTAATTTTAACTCTTCATTCCCGTCACATCATGTTTTCATATTCCCGTCACGTCGGCACATGACGACGCCCGATGTTTGTTTCCGCAAAGTTGGAAGATGTACGGAAAGACGGGAGCAACGATTCGTTCAAATATTGCAAAACCCGTCAGAAGTACCCTCATTCGGCATTTTTGCCGCCGCTCTCACCCTCGCTGTTTTTCCCGTGAATGCGGGCATACTCCTTAGGCAGGCAGCCGTACTGTTCCTTGAAAAGCTTTGAGAAATAGGAAAGGCTGTTGAAACCGACCTGAAACATTACCGAACTTACCGACGAAGAATCCTCGGCAAGAATCTGAGCAGCCCGCTTGAGACGGATTGAGCGGATGAACACTACAGGAGAATCCCCCGTCGCGGCCCGAAGCCGGCGATAGAGCTGCGGCCGGGACATTCCCACGGCTCCGCACAGTTCATCCACGCCGAAGTCCGAGCCGTCCATATTCTCCTCCACAAGCTCCAGACATTTCTTCACGAGCCTTTCATCAGGGGACTCCACATCCACGTCCGAAGGCTTCGCCTCGATGATTCCGCCGAATGACTGTCTCGCCTTGTCCCTATTGTCAATCAGCGTCCGGACACGCGCAAGCAGCACCTCTATGCTGAAAGGCTTGGTTATGAAGGCGTCCGCGCCGCTCATGTAGCTCTCTACCTCCGTCGATACCACATTGCGGGCGGTCAGCAGCGCGACGATGATGTTTTTCGTCATGTCGTTCGACTTTATGTGACGGCACAGCTCCACTCCGCTCATCTTAGGCATCATTATGTCCGAAAGGACAAGGTCCGGCTGTCTCGCGATGGCCAGTTCGTATGCGGCGAAGCCGTCCGCCGCGGTAAGGACATTGAACCGGAGGCTGAGAAGTTCGTAGAGATAGCGCCTCATGTCGTCATTGTCATCGACGACGAGCACGGTAGCGCTCTTTTCCCCGGCATAGGCGCTGCCTACATCCCGGAAGCTCGGGACGGGTTCGTAATTGGACAGGTCATTGCTGTTGCGATAGTCCCGGTTTATCTGAGCCTCAGAAAATTGCGAACATCCCTTCAGCAGTCTAACAGTAAACTTGCTGCCGAACCCGGGACGCGACTCAACGCTTATTTCACCCCGATGATGCTCAACGATGTATTTCGACAACGACAGTCCTATTCCGGTTCCTGTCCCGTTGTCCTCCGTCCTATTGTGTCCCTGATAGAATCGCTCAAAGATATGCGCCTGATCCTTCTCGCTTATCCCCTGTCCGTTATCCTGCACGCTGAAAGTCACATGAGTGTCGTCTCCGCTGCAAGAGAGGCACACCGTTCCACCCTCCGGAGTGAATTTGAAGGCGTTCGATAGCAGATTCACGACGACACGCTCCATCTTGTATTTGTCGATATACGCTTCAAGCGGTTCCTCCGGAATATCGACACGGAACATGATTCCGCGGCTTTTCGCCAGCGGCACAAAAAGCTCCGCAGCCTCAGCAAGAAATTTGCAGACATTTACCTTCACAACCTGAAGCCCCATCATGTTATCCTCATATTTCCGGAGGTCAAGAACCTGATCCACAACAGATTTCAATGACTTCACGCTACGCGCCACGACCTCAAGACGACTTCTCGTGGACTGTCCTATCGACGGATTCGCGAGAAGTTCCTCCACCGGGGCGGAAATCAGCGAAAGCGGAGTGCGTATCTCATGAGCCATATCCGTGAATGTCATGAGCTTATGTTCCTGAACAAGCTGACGCTCACGCTGCCTTACACGTCTTTTCACGACAAGCCAGACACACCAGAGCAGCAGAGCCGCGCAAATCAGATAAAACACCCACGCGACACCGCTTTTCCAGAAGGGAGGCCGGACGGAAAAGGAGAACGAGGCCGACTCGGGACATTCCACGCCGTCTGCGTTTGCTCCATAGAGTTCAAAGAGATAGTGCCCTGGAGGCAGGTTCGAATAGGAACACTTGGGAGTCTCTCCCGAGACATGATTCCAGTTCTTCTCAAAACCGGAAAGACGGTATCTGAAAGCATTGTGTTCGGGATGCCGATAGTTCGGGAGGGCAAATTCAACGACAAGGGAATTGTCGGTGTATGGACATTCAGCGCCGTCCCTCACATTCTTTCCGCCCAACGAGAGACTTGACAGGACAGGCTTCGGACAATAGGAGTCAATGCTTATGCTGTCCGGCTTGAACAGGTTAAAGCCCTCCGTTCCGCCAAAGGCCATGCTCCCGTCGGAGAGTTTCAGCGAGGCCCACATCTTGAACGAATCGGACTGAAGATTGTCCTTTTTCGAGTATTTTCTCGTAGTTCCAGTTTCCGGGTCAAAGCATCCGATTCCGGCTCCAGAAATCCACAGTTTCCCGTCGTCGTCAATCTCCAGACATTCCAGTTCATTGTTGGCAAAACCTGCCGCCGACGCGGTGTAATTGCCGAACGCTCCGTCCTTACAGTAATACAGTCCGTCGCCCAATGTGGTAATCCACAGGACACCGTTTCCGTCGCGGCGGATGGAAGATATGAATTTGTGTATTGCGCCATCAAGACTGACTCTGTGAACAGACGGCTCATCAGCCCCGTCCTTGAAGTCTATCCTGTTGAGTCCCAGACGAGTGCCAACCCAGACACATTTTTCTCCGGCTGAGAAGTCGGGATATATATCCGTCGAGAAATCCGACCACAGGGACATCTGATTGAGATTGAGATTGTCATGGCAAAAGCGGCGTATCTGCCCCGAGCGGCATTGCAGGACACCGGCATTCGTGCTTATCCACATCTCATCGGAAGAGACCTGCACAACCTTGAACACGGAACAGTCACCAGTGAGAGCGGAGCGTTTCGCCACCACGGAAGGTTTTCTCCCGGCGGCGATGTCACGCCACATCTTCTCGACGGACTCTCCCGATATGACCCAGAGGCCATACGACATCGTCCCCACATAAATGTCCCCAGCAAGACCTGCATTCAGGGACAAAATCATCGGAAAATCCTCGCTTTTCTTCCCGTTTATGTTCAGATGACTCAGTTTGTTGTCCTTCCGGTTCAGGACATCGATTCCTCCTCCCCTGCTCGCGACCCAAAGCCCGCCGTTCCCGTCTTCGCAGAATGTCATCACACGGTTCTGCGTCAGGCCGCAGGAGCTGTTGTAGAGTCTGATGTTATTTCCCTTTAAGTCAATGGAGTTCAGCCCGCCTCCGTTCGTTCCTATCCACAGCATTCCGGAACGGTCAACGCACAGCGCCTCCACCTGAGCGGAAGAAAGAGAGCCGCCTGTCTGCGGATTAGGCAGAAAATGTCCGAC
>CAVBPI010000318.1:0-423 GCA_963596955.1 bacterium
GGTGATACTTGGGACAATATTCCTTGCAATCATTTCAGCTCGTCCTCTTCAATTGAGATAAAGTCAGTAGATGGCGTGAACAAACTTTTTGTTTCAGGTTCCGGTGATATTTTTGATTATTTGGAGGAAACAGAGATTCTTGATATTACCCCAAATGCTTATACATGGTACTATTATAGCCCGGCGCGTCCTTTGGAGAATGCGGTAAAACTTACTTTGGCAAATGTTAATGCAAGTTTCAATCCGACCATAAAAGAAGAGAAGGAAGGTACTCTTATCTTGAACATGAATACTGACGGTACTCTTGATGTTATTATTCCTGATACATCATTCCGTCCGGCTCCAGGTTTGTATTATAAGGGAATCATGGCTTATGAAGACGGTCTCCTTTGGGACGTTCAGACAGGCAATACGTACTTTGAC
>CAVBPI010000318.1:464-3315 GCA_963596955.1 bacterium
GAAGGTCACAGAATAGTCAGTTAATTTTCAGAAATAGAAAGCGCCTCCGTCGCAAAGATTTGCAGCGGAGGCGCTTTTTGTTATTTCTTGTAGATGATGTTCAGTCCGTCGCGAAGGGGGAGTATCACGTTCTCGACCCGTGGGTCGGCTGCGACCATCTCGTTGAAGGCGAGTATTCCTTGTGTCTGTCTGTCCTGCGAGACGGTCTCGGCGCAGACCTTTCCGTCCCAGAGGACGTTGTCGGCGAGAATCCAGCCTCCGTGGCGGACGAGCGGGAACACCAGCTCATAGTAGTCGCAGTATTCGCGCTTATTGGCGTCAATAAATACGAGGTCGTATTGCTCCCTTTCTCCAAATTCAGCAAGCGTCTCCTTGCAGTCACCGATGTGGAGCGAAATCCTGTCGCTTACCCCGGCGCGTTCAAACCCCTCGCGAATCAGGTCCTCAAGCTCGTCGTTGAGTTCCAGCGTGTCGAGATGTCCGTCATCAGGCAGCGCCGAGGCAAGACATATCGAGGAGTAGCCCGTGAATGTCCCGAGTTCCAGCACGCGCCTCGCCCCGCTCATCTTCACGAGCATTCTCAGCAGTTCCCCCTGCACGCTCCCCGACAGCATCCTCGCGTGATTCGTGCGGATGTTGGTCTGCTTCTCGACCCAGCGCAGCGCCTCAGGCTGCCTCGTCGAATGCTCCTTGATATATCTGTAAACCTCTTCGTCCATATTCATAAATTACGGCGACCGCAACGCAGCTATTTGCTTTTTAGGCAATCCCGACCTTATGGGGGTCATGCACATGAATAAGGGTTCGCGTCCCGTCAGCCTCTATTCGATACAGCTTCTGGTTTGTCTTAGGGCTGCGCAGTCCGCCGCAGGCCTTGATGTACGGGCCGAGCTTGATGTAGTTGAAGTTCCTCTTGTCAATCCCGGAGGGCACCTCGTCCCGTCCGGAATACCACCCTGTCTTGAGCCGAGGCCAGAGCTTCCGCACCCGAATCGCGCACAGCTCCACCTCTTCCGGAGAATTGTCCCCGCCCATGAAGCAGATGCAGGTCACGCAGGAGGCGTAATTTCCGACGATGGTGTCCAGCCCGCTGAAATCCTCTCCGCTCCCGTCCGGCATCGCCCCGCAGAGAACCTCCCCGGTGTCCTCCCAGAGCCACTGGCTGTGACAGCCTTCGCAGCGGTTCGGGCACCCGGTGATGTTCACGGCAAGCGTCACCTCGTCAGGAATCTCCTGACAGACAATGTCATAATTGTAAAATTTCAGCATTCTCTTTCTGCACAAAGATTTTTCGACTCCACTCCGTTCCGCTCAAAATAGCAGGACCATATGCTTGGTGGGAGCAGCCATTCGCTACTTTGCGACTTCCGTCTCTTCTATTTCACCGTGGTCATGGGCGTAGTACCGCCTCGATGCTTCTGCCTGCCTTGCCGCCGAGAAGTTGCTGACTCTCTTCATGTAGCCGATGATTCGGGTGAGGTAATCGACGTTCTTGCTGTGGCACTTAGGGCATTCGTGCAGGTAGCGCTTGTCGATGTGCCCGCAGTCGTTGCAGATTGTGTTCGGGATGTTGAAGGTGAAGTAGTTGCAGCCCTCGTGAGCGGCCACCCTCAGCAGCTGCCTGTACTGCTCCTTGCTCAGGTGCTCGTCCAGGTTCATGTGCAGCGCCGAGCCGCCGGTGAGGTGCTCGATGTACTTGCGTCCGTGGAGACGGAACTTGTCTATGATGTTCAGCGAATCGTCCTCCACGACATAGAAGTAGCTGTTGTAGCAGTCGCGCGGAACCATATATCCGTCCTCCCTGTCCCACTTCGCGTGCTTCACGCCCACGTTCTCGGCAGGAATCATCTCGCAGTTGAAGAGGGTCTCCTTCGTGCGGTACTTCTTGTTGTATCTTTCCATCACGCCGAGAACCTTCTGGACGAACTCGGTATATTGAGGATTGTCGGTAATAGGAATCCCGAGGAACTCGGCCGCCTCCACCATGCCGTTGATGCCGACGGTGAGGTACTGGCGCGCGATGTTGATGTAGCCCGCGTCGAACAGCGGAAGCATGCCCTTGCTCTGGAGCATCTTCAGGTTCTCGTTGTAGCCGAGCTGAACCTTGTGCACGGTGTCGGTCACGTCCTCAAGGAACGCGATGTAGTCCATGCCGTTCTTCACGGCGTACTGGATGCAGCGGTTGAGGTTGATGGTGAGCACCGACTTCGAGCCTGTGGAAACTCCGCCCGCGCCGAGCGTGTAGCTGAACCCGTTGTCCTGAATCTCATTGCGCAGACGGCAGCAGCTTGCCAGCGAGTCCGCGTTGTCGCTCATGTATGTGAAGAATGAGTGCCCCTCGGCATACATCTCGGCCGTAAAGTCGCCCCACTCCTGATCGCGCACGTCACCGTCCTTCGTGAGCAGCGACATCGTCTCCACCGGGAACGTGAGCGGGGTCTTGAGCCTTTCCGCGTTGAACCACTTCATGAACCTCTTCTGGAGCCAGTTCAATCCCTCCCAGTCAGGCTTACTGCCGTCCGGGAAGAAGAACTCTCCGAACATGCTCTCGAAGTAGCAGCGGTCGTAATACGCTATGTTCCAGAACACTGCCTGGAAGTTACGCGCTCCCGTAGGCTGATTGATGGAATAGACAATCTGCTCGAAGCAGTCGGTGATGACCTTGTCAATTGTCCTGTGCTTGAGGGACAGGTCAACGACTTCGTCAGCCCGTTTGTAGTAGTCAAGACCATATTCCTGCCCGATGAAATAGTTCATGTACATCAGGAACTCCGGTGTCGCGCACGCACCGCTGAGCATGCTTGATACGATGAACACGAGGTTCACGAATCCGCCGCAGAACGACTTGAGG
>CAVBPI010000319.1:0-1812 GCA_963596955.1 bacterium
GAAGCATATTCGGAGAGGCCTTCTGGGGCGTGCTGAGGCTGAGGTTCAGAAAAATCCGTCCGAAAAGACAGTCTTAAAAAACGAAAAATCGCCTCAAAAAAATGCGAGAGAAGCAAATTGCCTCAAACCGAGGATTTTTGAGGATAGATTTATTTTAGAAGAGGGAGCATACCGGGCGTATGTGACCGATGAGAAAATAAGTATAGACTAAAAATAAATGAAGAGCAGGGAGTTCAAGGGTAGTTTTTTGACATATATATTATCACTGACGGCCATCACCCTCTGGGGCGCGTCCTACATCTGGTCGGACTGTCTCATCGGCAGGGGGATTTCCATCTTCTATTTCGTGTTCGTCAGGATATTCCTCGCCGGTCTTCTGCTGCTCGCGTTCAATGCGGCGACGCGCAAACTGACGGCAATCAGAAAGAAGGACCTCAAGTGGTTCCTGCTTCTGGCGCTGTGCGAGCCGTTTGTCTATTTCCTATTTGAGACCTACGGAATCAAGCTTACGGGGTCTCCGACACTGAGCGCGATGACAATTGCGACGATTCCGATATTCTCGATTTTCGCCGGCGTCGTCTTTTTTCGGGAAAAAATTTGCGGACTCAACATTTTCGGGATATTCCTTTCGCTCGGAGGAATCGTCCTCGTGGCAATGGCGAAGGGTGAACTGGGAGAGCATTTTCTGATTGGAATCGTGTTCCTGCTGGTTGCAGTCATCTCGGAGGTCTGCCACGCGAGCATAACAAAAAAACTCAGCGACCGCTATTCAAGCCAGAACATCGTGATGTATCAGTTCCTAATCGGTTCAGTGTATCTGTTCCCGCTGTTCGTTTTCAAGGGTTTTGACAATTTCACCACAGAGACTTATCTCAGCTGGGAGACATGGCGACCGATTCTGTGCCTGTCGGTGCTCTGTTCGAGCGTGGCATTCTCGCTCTGGGTGGGGACAATCAAGAAGCTCGGAGTGGCGAAGTCCAGCATTTTCACGGCGCTGATTCCGGTGGCCTCGGCGATTATCGCGTGGGTGCTCGGCCATGAGCTGCTGAACTGGCGACAGTGGCTCGGGGTGGCAATATGCACGGTGGGCGTGATTCTGTCGCAGATGACGGTCAAAGCCCGCGACAAGAAAGTCGCATAATCGCCGGCAGACATAAACCGCTGCATTTTTCAATGATTACGAAATATGACATCAGAAGATTTCAAGGACGGAGAGCATAGGCCCGCTTCCGGAGACGGAAGATATATGCATGAGGCTCTCAAAGAGGCCCGCGCCGCATTTGAGGAGGACGAGGTGCCCATCGGTGCGGTGGTGGTATGGAACGGGCGCATCATCGCAAGGGGGCATAACATGACGGAAAGGCTGCACGACCCGTCGGCGCACGCGGAGATGATTGCTCTGACCGCCGCCACCGAGGCTATGGGCGGGAAATATCTCGACGATTGCGCGCTGTATGTGACCATGGAGCCGTGTCCGATGTGCGCGGGGGCGATGAACTGGGCACAGGTCGGGAGGCTTGTCTATGGGGCGGCAGACCCTAAGCGCGGGTTCTCGAAGTTCACGCCGTCGCTGCTGCATCCCAAGACGGAGGTTGTTTCCGGGATTATTGCGGAGGAATGCGGAGGACTTGTCAGTGAGTTTTTCAGAAGCAAGAGGAGGTAGCACTATAGCTATGGAGTCAGGAGCTACGGCTTCACGCGGAAGGCGGGAACCCTCCGCTCATGAAAAAAATCGCGTAGGGTTTCCGCCTTCCGCTTGTCTGAAGCCTTTAGATGTTTTAATTGGACGGACATACATGATATATGTTTAAT
>CAVBPI010000319.1:1822-3308 GCA_963596955.1 bacterium
ATCGGGACATTTCTCGCCGCGACGGTGCTGCCGTTCAGTGCGGACGCGCTCTACATTGCGGTGCTGGCGGCGACGAAAGACCCAGTCGGGTGCCTGGCGGTGGGAACGATCGGAAACTGGCTCGGGAGCGTTCTGACATACTGGATCGGGTGGATTGGCCGCTGGGAGTGGATTGAGAAGTGGCTCAAGGTGAAGCGCGAGACTCTTGAAAGGCAGAAGGCAAAGATTGACAAGTACGGAGTCTGGCTCGCCCTGCTTGCATGGGTTCCGTTCATCGGCGACGTCATAGCCATAGCCCTAGGCTTCTACAAGACCCGCCCGTGGGCGACGATGTTCCTTCTGCTCGTCGGCAAGTTCGCCCGCTTTCTCCTATGGAATCTGATTTATGGACTGTTCTGAATGGAATATTATTTTTAACTTTGCAGTTGTCAATGGTTTGCAACATATTGAAATGAAAATAATTGACCAATGAGTGAAGAACGCAATCACATAAGAATCTTTGTCTCTTCAACGGTGTATGATTTCGAGACAGATTTAAGACGAGTATTTGCCACCCTCGATGGCTTTGGATATGATGTGTATATGTCCAAGGAAGGCACTATACCATTAGACAGCAAGTTATCCAATCTCATAAATTGTGTCAATGGTGTAGAGGAATGCGACATATTCCTTGGTATAGTTCGTCCACTCATAGGCTCCGGTGTCCTTGAGAGAAACGGAAGATCAATTACTGCCCAAGAATTTGACAAAGCAATAGAATTGGGTATTCCAAGATTTATTTTGGCGGACTACCGCATAGAATTTGCGCACAAGTTTCTGAACCTTATGGATATAAGGTTGGAATCAATTCCGTTAAACAGGGAAAAAACAATCATCAATGACGATGACGAGAAAGTGAAGAAATTATTGCCAAATAATGTTGTTCATGGAGAGTGTATCGAAATTTATAGAAATGCCATACAAAATCACATTATGCCGGCAAACAGGGTTGGCAACTGGGCACAGCCATTTAAGGACAGCGAAGATATACAGCGCTTTATTGAAGCTCAATTCAAAGATGTCAAACGCATAAAACGTCTGATTGATGGAAAATAGCAGTTTTATTGAAATGCTTTTATCGCAAAAGCATCTGCCTGCGCCGATTGAATGTATCTCTGCACAGGATACCGAGCATATTGCGAAATCAATCTGCGCGTTATTGAATGACCGGGGAGGGTGGCTGGTTATAGGCTTAGATGACCGGCATAATTGCGTGGGAGCTGAGAATCCTGAAATCGAAAACGCGATTCAAAGAGAGATTACAAATAATATATCCCCACTTCCACTTGTTTATATCCAAAAGGAGCCATATCAGGGCAAAACCATCATTTTAATAACCGTTATAAAAGGCAGCTTACCACCATATTCATACAAGAATAAGTATTATATCCGCAAAGGAGAGACCGCCATATCCCCATCGTCTGACGAAATAAGCCGCATGATGAGG
>CAVBPI010000320.1:0-944 GCA_963596955.1 bacterium
TGGTAGTATGCCCTGAGGAAGCGTGCCTCGTTGAAATACTTGCCGTCCTTGTCGAACTCGGTCTTCACGACGGCTTCCATGAACTCGTTCGCGTTGCGTATTCCCTGATAGAGCGCCGTCCAGATGTCATAGACCTGAACCGTCGCCGCGTCGTGGCGGTTGTATTGCAGGAAGTTGCTCTGCACGTCCCTGTTGAAATAGCAGAGGTCATCGCCGTTCGCGTACATTATGCTGTAGTAGTTACCGTAGAACTGCTCCTTGCTCATCACGCCATAGACTCCGGCGAGTCCGTATTTTACCTCGTCCTCCGTGTTGTAGAACGTCTCGGAGCATATCACCTGCGGAGTCATGTCGAAGAAACTGCATGACGCGAGACTCGCTGCGGCCGCAAGGGAAATCGTATATTTCAATATATCTTTCATACTCTCAATGAATTAGAATGTGAATGAAACGCCTCCGGTGACACCGAATGCCCTCGGGTAGGCCGACCAGTCAAATCCCGGCGTGAGCACCGAGTTCCTTGTCGAAACCTCGGGGTCGGGACCGGAATATTTCGTGAGCGTGAACACGTTGTCGGCGGAAATATATACCCTCATCGTGTCGAAATGCATCTTTCTCAACGCCTTGCGCGGAAGAGTATATCCCACGGAAACATTTCTCAGACGGAGGAAAGAACCGTCCTCGACGACGCGGGAGGAATAGAGATAGATTCCGTTCGCCTGAACCCTCGGGATGTCGCTCTCCGGATTGTCCGCCGTCCATCTGTCCTTGTAGGTCGCCCACTGGTTCGTGTTGGTGACGTTTCCGTTCTCGAAGTAGAGCCTGTTGGCATTCAGGATGTTGTTGCCGTAACTCCACGAAAAGAAGAGGTTGACGTCGAAACCGTAGAAATTGAACGTCGTTCCGAAGCCTCCGGTGCTGAGCGGCTGTCCGCTGCCGATGAC
>CAVBPI010000320.1:954-3305 GCA_963596955.1 bacterium
GCCGATGACTGTGCGGTCGTTGTCGTCGATGACTCCGTCGCCGTTGATGTCCCGGTATTTCGGATCTCCCGGCTTCACGGAGCTTTTTCCCACTGTCGTGAGATAAGGAACGCCGTCCTTGAGGGTCGTGCCGGAATTGAAGTCGTCGTACTTGTAGGTGCCTTCATATATGAATCCGTACATGAGTCCGGAAGGCTTTCCGACCTGAGTTATGTACGGATACTGGCCGTTGAACCTCTGATCCCACGATACTTTGCTCATCAGGGAGTACTGGTCGTTGGTCAGAGCCGTGACCTTGTTCCTGTTCATCGCGATGTTGAAGTTCATGCTCCACGCGAACTTTCTTTTCTGAATCAGCGTCGCGTCAAGCGTCAGCTCGACTCCCCGGTTGCGCATGGAGCCGATGTTCATCATCGCTGAAGTGTAGCCGGAAGATGCCGGAATCGTGGCCTGAAGAAGCAGGTCGCGGGTGTTCTTGAGATACCAGTCGGCGGTCAGTTTCAGCCTGCTCTCAAAGAACGAGAGGTCGAGTCCTATGTTCCACTGCTCGGTTGTCTCCCATTTGAGCTTGTCGTTCGTCATGTTTGACGGGAAGTAGCCCGAGACAATCTGGCCGTTGAACACATAGTCATACGAGTTGGCGTCGCCCGGAAGCGTGGAAATCTGGGAGTAGTAGTCGTAAGGGGTCGTCGTGCGGTTGTTTCCCGTGAGTCCCCACGACGCGCGGAGCTTTCCGTTCGAGAGCCACGAGGCATCCTTGAGCCAGTCCTCGCGGTTGAAGTTCCATGAAAGCCCGGCGGAAGGGAAGTAGCCCCACCTGTTGCCGGCCGGGAACTTGGACGAGCCGTCGGCGCGGAATGATGCCGTGAGATAGTACTTGTACTTGTAGTTGTAGTTGAGCCTGAAGAGTCCTGACATCATCGTCCAGTCGTACTGCCAAGGCTTCACGGTCTGGTAGTTTCCCGTGTGCAGACCGTTCAGCCCGAGGGATTCCGTGGTCATCTGCGTGGCGGCCGTGCCCTTGTAGTCGAATGTCTCGCCCTGCATCGTGAATCCTCCGAGAAGCTGGAGATGATGCCTGCGGCGGATGTTCTTCGTCCAAGTGAGGGTGTTCTCGTTGAGCCATGTGACCTTGCTGTTCCAATATATCGCCCCGTTTATTCCCTTTCCTGACGGCGAGCCTGCATAACCGGTGTAGGTCTGCGTGCCGTTGAACTCCTCGCGGCGGCGCTTGTTCATCGTGTAGCCTCCGGTAATCTTGAGCTTCAGCCCGTCGATGATTTCCCAAGTGAGACCGGCGTTGGCGTTGAGATAATCGACTATGGTCTTGCGGTACTCGTTCTGCGCGGTCTTCACCGGATTGAAGCGGTAGTCGTTCGCTCCTGTCACCTCCGAATCGACTAGGTCATCATAGAGGTCGTCGCTGTTTCCCGAGCGCAGCGGCTTCACCGGACGGTAGCCCCAGACCGAGTACATGAGCCAGCCCGTCGCCGAGGAGGCCGCCTGCGCGTCTGTAGGGGTGACGCCGTTGGTTATCGAACGTGAGTAGTTGGCAAGAGCGTCTAATGTCACCTTTTTGCCGAACTTCTGCTGGAAGTTGATTTTCCCCTGATAGCGCTGGAAATTGGAGCGGATGATGATTCCGTCCTGATCGAGTGCGGAAAGGCTTATGTTGTAGCGGTTTCCTGCTTCCTTGCTTCCTCCCGAGACTGAAACTGAGTAGTTTTGGGTGAGGGAAGTGCGGAAAAGCTTGTCCTGCCAGTCGTTATACGGCACGCCGATGTAGTCTTCCGGCGTGTAGGCCGTGATTCCTGCCAGTTCGTCAGCCTCCGACGGCTTCAGGTAGGCGTTGGTGTTTCCCGTGATGTCATAAATCTCCGTCTGTAGCTTCACGAACTCATATCCGTCCATCAGGCTGACCCTGTTGGCAATCTGATTCATGGTCCATGTCGCGTTGAAGTTTACCTTCGGCTTGCCCTCCTGTCCCTGTTTCGTGGTGATGACGATTACTCCGTTGGCTCCGCGCGCTCCGTAAATCGCGGTCGCGGATGCGTCCTTGAGGATGTCTATGGACTCGATGTCGGCGGAGTTGAGCGAAGTCGCCATGGAGCTTTCCGTAGGGAAACCGTCTATGACATAGAGCGGTGCGCTGCTCTGGGTGAGGGAGTTGTTGCCTCGGATGGTGATGTTCGCTTCCGAGCCGAGCGCTCCGTCCGATGTCGTGACCACCACTCCGGCAATCTTGCCCGTGAGGGCCTGGTCGAAGTTCGTCACCGGCGTTTTCATCAGCTCTCCCATATCCACCTTGCTCACAGAGCCTGTGAGGTCTCTTCTCGCCACCGTTCCATAGC
>CAVBPI010000321.1:0-870 GCA_963596955.1 bacterium
GCAGCTGGACATAGGAGCTCCCGGCGAAGACAATCAGCCCTATGCGGTCGTCGCGGAGCCTGTCAACGATGCGTGAAATTGCAAGCTTCGCCCGTTCGAGCCTGTTAGGGGAATAGTCCTGGGCAAGCATGGAATTGGAGACGTCGAGGGCAATCACGACCTCGGCACCCTTGGTCTCGTGCTCCTTGAGCTTCGCCCCGATGAGCGGACGGGCCATTCCCACCGCGAAGAAGGCAAAGCCTATCGTGAAGAGCACGACCTTCCACCAGCCGCGCGCGCCGGAACGGGACGGCATCAGCCTTCCGACAAGCTCCGGCTCTCCGAAAGCGGCGACGCGCCTTTTCCGCAGTTTCATGAACACGGCGTAGGCCACCGGAAAGAGCGGAACAAGCAGCAGAAGCCAAAGATATTGAGCATCAGCAAAATACAGCATAAGCATTCTGTTTTATGGCAGTTTTCTGAAAACCGCGACCTGAAGGATGAAGGCGGCGAGCAGGGCGAACAGCGCTACGAGCGCATAAGTTCCGAACAGCTCCTTATAGACAGGGAAGCTGTCTATCGTCGTCCTCGCCTTCTCCATCTTGTTTATCTCCGAATAAATCTCCGCGAGCTTCGTGTTGTCGGTGGCGCGGAAGTAGCGCCCTCCCGTGGTCTCGGCAACCTGCGAGAGAAGTTTCTCATCAATTTCCACCTTAACCTTCTGGATTTCAACGCCCCAAGGGGTCATGACCGGATAGGGAGCGGTCCCGTTCGCGCCGACTCCGATGGTATAGACGCGGATTCCGTAGGTCTTGGCAATCTCGGCGGCGGTCTCGGGGGAAATCTCCCCGCAGTTGTTCACGCCGTCCGTGAGCAGAATCACCACGCGGC
>CAVBPI010000321.1:880-2090 GCA_963596955.1 bacterium
TCCGCGCGACTGCCGTGGCAAGCCCGTTTCCGATTGCGGTTCCGTCCTCAAGCAGGTCGGTGCTGATTTCCTTCATCAGGTTGATGAGGGTCGCACGGTCGGTGGTGAGGGGGCACTGGGTGAACGACTCTCCCGCAAAGACCACGATTCCCATGCGGTCGGAAGGTCTCTGGGATATGAACTCGATGGCTATGTCCTTGGCGGCGCTGATTCGGTCCGGGTTGAAGTCGCGGGCGAGCATTGACGTGGAAACATCCATCGCAAAGACGATATCAATTCCCTCGGTGTCAATCTTTTCCATCTGCTCGGAAGAGCGCGGACGGGCAATGGCGATGATTATCATGACCATGGCAAGCATCATGAGGGCGAAGGGAAGGTGACGGAGATATTCCTTCACGCCGTGCCCGGCCCTGAGCCATGGAATGCTTGTGGATACGCGCAGGTGAGCCTGACGGCCGAAGACCTCGCGCAGGATGTAAAGAACCAGCAGCAGAGCCGGTATCACCGTGAGCCACAGAAGTTTTGGATATTCAAAAAACATCACTCACCCTCCTTTTTATTTTCTTCCTCAGTGTTCAGGTCGTCCTGATAGGTCTGGGTGACGAATCGCACCGCAAGCGGAAGAACCGCGGCGTTTTCCTGCTCCGTAGCGGTATGCTTCGCGAACTTCACATAGTCGGCAGTCTCGAAGAGACCTTCAAGGTCGGCGAGCAATGCCTTTCTGTCGGCAGGCGCATCGGCGAACTTAGGCTTCATCTCGTGGAAAATCTCGCTCGTGGTCATCTCCATGGCGCCGATTTCATAGCGCGCGGCAATGTACTCGCGGAGGACGTCGGTCACGCCGGAATAGAACTGCTTCTGCTTCTCGGGCACCCACAATTTGTCCCCTCGGAAGCCGTCGAGCTTGCGCAGGGCCACGATGTGCGCGGGATCCTTGCGTTCCGGCCCCTCGGCGAGCTTCTTCCGACGCATCTTGACGAGGCATACCACGGCAATCACCAGAAGGACAACAAGATAGAACAGCCCGACCCAAGGCAGGACCTCGGCCGCGGTAAGTGGGTAGCGGATGACATCCTTTATGTCGTGCGGCTGGAATGAGGTCGTATCAACCGGCATGGTCATGACCTTGAAGCGCACGCTGTCGAAAAGAAGAGTATCGACCACGCCGTCCTTTGTGAGACGACCTACTGGCAATTGTTCGATTTCATAC
>CAVBPI010000321.1:2100-3285 GCA_963596955.1 bacterium
GTCGAATGCAGTGACGACGGTGGAGACGCGCAGGTCGTAGCTGAGCGGACGGTCTTTCTTCGCCTTATAGACCTTGAGGGTGTCGTACTGCCACGGACGCAGGAACATGATTCCGCGGGCGGTGCTGTCGGTCAGCGGCGGGAAGGCGTACTGCGTGCCCGCCTCGACCCCGTTGATGTCCACCCCGTAGAGCAGCTGGTCGGCAATCAGGATGCTGTCGCGCTTCTGAAGCTGCTCAAGAAACGGAGTTCCGCCGTGCACGAGGTGGCCGCCGCGCAGCTGAGGAGCGTCGCTCGACACGATGTCCGAGGCATCGGGCGTGACCGCAGCCGAAGCCTGCTGCGCTGCGGCAGGCAGTGCCAGCGTTGTTGCCAACAGGCATGATATGAATAACTTACATTTCATTTTCTATTTATTTCATCTCAGCACAAAGATGTCTCGTTTCACTCGACATGACAAGGAATGTTTACTCGCATGACAGGAGTGACAGTGCCGATGTCACCGCTGCTGGAAAAGCCTCATCAGCGCCTGAACATAGTCCTCATTGACAGCCACGCTCACCTTGTCTATGTTGTACTTCATCAGCATCCTGGACTCCGCCTCGCGCAGTCCCCGGAACCACTCCTCGTAGAGCCGGCGGACCTTCGCGCTGCCCGTATCGACCCAGGCCGTCCTGCCGGTCTCGGAATCCTTGATGTGGATAAGCCCGACGTTCGGGATGCTCTTCTCGCGCGGGTCATAAACCTCCACTACCGACAGGTCATGACGGTTCGCCGCCACCTTCAGCGCCTCCTCGTATCTCGGAGCCCCGTTCTCATCCGCGTCAATCATGTCTGAAAGGACGAAAGCGTTGCAGCGCTTCTTCAGCGCGTTGGTCAGATACCTCAGAGCCTCGGAAAGATCCGTCCCGGTTGACTGAGGCTCGAACTCCAGCACCTCGCGGATGATGTGCAGCAGGTGCGAGCGTCCCTTCTTAGGCGGGATGAACTTCTCCACCCTGTCACTGAAGAACAGCGCCCCGACCTTGTCGTTGTTCAGAATAGCCGAGAAGGACAGCACCGCGGCAATCTCCGCAATCATGTCCCGCTTCGTCATCCCTGCGGTTCCGAAAAGGCCCGAGCGGCTCGCGTCAATCAGCAGGACCACAGTGAGTTCCCTCTCCTCCTCGAACACCTTGATGTACGG
>CAVBPI010000322.1:0-2242 GCA_963596955.1 bacterium
GACGCGGTGTATTATCTTTCGATGACAAAGAGCGCCCTCGGAATCAGCGACAGCTTCAACTGCCGGCACGGGCAGGACGGATTTTCCATTGCGGGAACCTGCCTGATGCCCTCGTCGCTGAAGAACCGCTTTTCCGTTGTCGTCAAAAAGGGGGAGGAGAAGAAGCTCCGCTGCGACGACAAGCCTTACGGGCGGATTTCGGAACATATCGGCAAGCTTCCGACGGTCATCATATCCCCGTCTGACATATCGCTCGTCAGCGACTCGGGGGAGGAGAGAAGACGCTTCATGAACGCGGTGATTTCCCAGATTGACAAGGAGTATCTCTCTGCAATACAGCAATATAATCGTCTCCTCGCGCAGAGGAACAAGATGCTCAAGGACGGGGGCTCCGACGCGACCCTGCTGGAAATCATCGACATCAGGATGTCCTCGCACGCGGATTTCATCCACCGGAAGAGGGCTGAACTGTGCGGACCGCTGACCGAGGCCGTGAACGAGTACTACCGGAGGCTGAGCGGGGGAGGCGAGTCGGTCTCAATCCGCTATCGTTCGGACATCGACAAGGCTCCGCTGGAACAGCTGCTGAAGGAGTCGCTGGAAAAGGACAGGATTATGAAATATACGACCGTGGGCATCCAGAGGGACGACTTTCTCTTCGAGATGGACGGCTACCCGATTCGCCGCTGCGGTTCTCAGGGGCAGCAGAAGTCGTTTCTTCTGGCGCTGAAGCTCGCGCAGTTCGACCTCATGCGCAAGGCTCTCGGATTCGCTCCGATTCTGCTTCTGGACGATGTCTTCGACAAGCTGGACATGAACCGGACGAGGAACCTGCTTGAGATGGTCTCCAGCGAGGATTTCGGGCAGATTTTCATCACGGACAGCAACAAGGTGCGTCTTGCCTCGCTGGTCGATGGACTGGCGGACGACAGGGCTTTTTTCGAGACGGTCGGGGGAGTGTTCACCAGGGCTGAGTGACGGTATATATATAGGACGGCGCAAGGTTAGTCAGGAAAGGATTATGGCAGGAAAAGGATATTCGGATGAGTTCACGAAAGAGATGATTCGTCGTCGCGAGGCCACGGAGGGAGACCCGCTGCGCCGTCGCGAGGCAGTGAACTTGGGTTCGATGCTCAGGCTCTATCTCCGGGACACGGGACTGATGCCTGGATGGAACAGCAACCGGGTGTATATGGCCTGGAACGCTGTGTCGGGCGTTTCCGCATACACTCTCAGCGCGAATTTCGTGAGGGGGATCCTCTACTGCGGGCTCTCGTCGTCGATGGTGCGTAACCAGCTCTATTTCCAGAAGGACATCCTGCTGGCGGAGCTGAACCGCGCCCTGCGTGCCGACACGATGTTCTTCGGCCTTCCCCCGGACAGCTCCGACCCGGTGAAGGCGCTGGTGCTGAAATAGTTTTCTCCGGCCGGGGATCGATAATATATGAAATGCGTGAGGGATAATATTATATGAAGATAGTTGCTGACAGGAATATACCTTTTTTGGAGGGCGTGTTCGAGCCCTATTGTGAGGTCTCCTATGTCGAGGGCAAGGAAATCGCCCGGGAGGATCTCGTCGATGCCGACGCCATAATAATAAGGACAAGGACGCGCTGCGACGCCTCTCTTCTCGACGGAACGAGGGTGAAGATGATAGCGACGGCGACGATAGGCACGGATCACATTGACTTTGACTATTGCAACGCCCACGGAATCGAGGTTCACAACGCTCAGGGCTGCAATGCCGGCGGGGTCGCCCAGTATGTTTTTTCCGCCCTCTACGGAGTGGCCTCGCGCAAGGGGATTGCTCTGAACGGGGCGACTTTCGGCATAATCGGCGTCGGCCATGTCGGCTCCCTCGTGGAGGCCATGGCACGCAAGCTGGGCTTCAATGTCCTGCTCTGCGACCCTCCCCGCGCCGAAGCCGAGGGCCCGGAAGGATTCTGCGACCTTGACACGCTTCTGTCAAACTCTCAGATAGTCACTATGCACACTCCTCTCGACGACACGACGAAGTTCATGGCGAACGAAAAGTTTTTCGCGAAGATGCGTCAGGGAGCGGTCTTTATCAAC
Organism: bacterium; assembly: GCA_963596955.1. Lineage (GTDB taxonomy): Bacteria > Bacteroidota > Bacteroidia > Bacteroidales > UBA932 > Cryptobacteroides. The sequence goes on from CAVBPI010000322.1 coordinate 2,074, forward strand.
GCCTCCCGCGGCGAAGTCGTGGATGAGCACGCGCTCAAGGAATACATCCCGAAGCTCGGCGCCGTAATCATAGACACATGGAACCACGAGCCGGACGTCGATGAGGAATTGATTGATATGGTCGATATCGCGACTCCGCACATCGCCGGCTATTCCTATCAGGGCAAGC
>CAVBPI010000322.1:2252-3252 GCA_963596955.1 bacterium
GCTCTATAATTTCTACCCGCGTTCCGACCACCAGGAGGAGCAGCCGCTGAAGCTCAATGTCGAGGGGATGAGCCAGGGTGAAATCGCCGCCACTTTCCAGTACAACTACCCGATTTTCACCGACGATTTCATGTTCCGCCTCGCCCACGACTCCTTCGAGCGCCTCCGCTCCGAATACAAATACCGCCGCGAGTTCTATGTCTGACTTGCCGCCGGTTTTTCTCTCAGAAACCTTTTCAGAAACGGAGCGAGAAAGTAGGGGAATGTGTAGAACTTCCCGTTCCAGCCGATGTTCTTGTATCCCAACTTGATGCCGTAGCGGACATCGGGATAAGACTTCCAGTCGATAAGGTTGTTAAGTGAGGCCGTCGCGCCGTCGTTCGCCTTCGCTTCTACAGGAATGAGCGAGTCGCTGTCCCTGACGAAAAAGTCCATTTCCAGCGCAGGATTGTCGCGCTTGTAGAAATAAAGCTGTTCATATCCAGACTTTATCAGCATTTCTCCGACGACGTTTTCATAGATGGCTCCCTTGTAGGTTCCGAAATTCCTGTTGGCTCTAAGGTCTTCCTGCGCCTCCTCGTCCAGAGATGCAATCAGCAGTCCGGTGTCGTGGTAGTAAATCTTATAATTGTAGGCATCATAATTTCCTTTCAGCGGAAGTTCCGCATTTTCGAGGCAATACGCGACATTTATGACACCGGCTTCCTTCAGCCATTCGACACTTCCGACATAGTCCCGACTGCGTGCATTACGCGCCACTTTCGTAATCTGAAACTTCTTGTTCTCCTTTGCCAGAAATGTCGAGATATGCTTATATACCGCCAGAATCTTCGCCTTGTCCGTCTCTTTCGCATATTTAGTGATATCCTCTTCGTAGTCACGGAGAAGCTGTCGCTGGAGTCCGAGCGTTCCGCTGAAATTTCCGTTGTCAATATATTTTTTGACGACTTCCGGCATTCCGCCTATCGTCATATAGTCACGGAATATGCCCGTCATAACC
>CAVBPI010000323.1:0-3241 GCA_963596955.1 bacterium
GGTGTGCGGCATCCATGCTGTTCTTGTTCGCCCATACCTTGCTGCCGGTGTTCTTGCCTTCAGCAAAGCCGTTTATGGTACATCCATTAACATTGAGCGTATAAGTTGCATTATAGTCGTTGCCGATTTCTATGGCAGCCTTGCCGGCAGTGCCGTTGTTCCTGTCATTGAATGTGCAGTTGGTTACCGTAAGATTGGTCGGATTCTCAGCCGTTGCCCGACCGTAAAGCAGGATAGCCTTGCCGTTGGTGTTGAACTCGCAGCCTTCAAACTTGACATCAGTACCGCCCCATGTCCAGATGCAATACTGGTTTGCCATATCATTTTCAAAGACGCAGTTGACAAAAGTTGCCTTCCCATAGAAAGTGAGTTTTCCTTTGATAGTGCAGTTCTCGTAAGTCTGAGCATCACATACGATACCATCATATGGTTCTGTTCCTGCCTGAATGGTCATGTTCTTGAAAGTGAAGGAAGAACCGCGCTGATAGTTCAGCTCGCCTCCCTCCGCCGTTACAGCATTCGTAACGACATCGAAGGTCTGAGTGCCGTCGCCAACGAAAGTGATGTCACGCCCTTTGCCGTTTCCATTCGATTCGTTTGCGATGTCATTATCAAGGGTAATCGTCGTGTTTGACGGAAGCAGTACAGTTACGGGCTGGTCCTTTGTGGCACCGGTAATTGCTGCGTTCATGCCTTCCTGATTGCCTACCGGAGTTGTGGTGGCTTCTGTAACAACATAAACAGGGGCATCAGGGTCTGTGGCGACGTTCGTTGATTTGTAGCCATCTGCCACGAAGTTTGTGTGAGCGCCTTCGGCTTCGCAGTCTCCCGGATTGAATTTATCGAACTGACCGCCATAGACAATGGCGTTGGCAGTACCTGCCGCATATGCCTCACCAATCATGTTAATCATATAATCGCAGCCGTAAGGTCCTACATTCGGCCATGTCTGAGCCAAAGAGAATTTTCCGCCATAGACTTCAGCGACACCTTCCTGCACCTGAATCACAGACACATTACCGACAAATTCACCGTCCTCGATGATGAGCTTACCGCCGTTCTTCACATTGAAAGTGTAGCAGTCATTTGCCTTCGCGGCAATCTTGCCCTGTCCTTTGATTGTGAGAGTACCGCCAGCTACGGTGATGAGGCAGTTCTGGCGACGAGGGTCACCCTCCGGATATGAAGTATTCCAAATATCCTCGGAATTGCTGATGTTATGGCCGTTAAGGTCAAGAATGACACTCTTGCCAGCCTCAACCACTGCCGCCGTGGCATCGGCAATGTCGATGTCGGCTGTGAGTGTTGCTGCACCGCCGGTTGCAAGAGCCGCACGGAGTGATGCTGCGGAGTTGATGTTCTGAAGGTCGATGTTGTTATCATCCTCGAACGCCGGCTTGATTTCAACGTTGAAGATTACCTGGTCGGTGAGGAGGTTGCCGACGATGTTCGTGCGCCAGTTGGCCTGAACCGGAGCGCTCGGTACACTGATCTCAACATTCTGGCTATTGCCGTCGGTGAAGGTCGCGGTGAGGTTGGTGACGTGCTTCTCGCTGAGAAGGCCGGTCGGGATGATGTAGTTCATCGCGAGGTACTTGTAGTCAACATTCTCCACAGTAAGAGTCTCCGGGTCGGTCGGAAGGGCGGCTGCCGTGAATTCCGTTGAAACAGTAGCCGTGACAGTCGTCGGGTTCTTGCCCTCGCCTGCGAACGGGTCGAAGACTGTTGCGACATCGGTAGCGACGACTACGCTGGTCTTAGGCTCAACGCCGGCTGCAACTGCGGCTGCGAAGTCGGCCGTTCCGAAGTTCACCTGTGCGAACGGCCGGTGAAGCTCTACCGGCTCGGTCATCGCGCCCGTGACCTTGACGGTCTTGACTGCATAGAATGCGTCGCGGTTCTCGTCGTTGGCAGCAGTCTTGTAGTCGATTGAGACGGTCTTGGCTTCCGGGTCAAATTTGTAGAAAGTGGCATTGGCTGCCTGTGCCCAGAAGATGAAGTGATAGGTCTTGCCTTTCACGAGGCTGAAGTCCACATTGGCCTTGAGATTGTCGAATACGGCCGTCTGGTCCAAGTTGAGATGGTTACCTGCCGCGTTATTGTCATCCTCATATACGGCAACTGTAAGGTTCTTCGCCGTTGTGCCGTCGCCTATGGCCTTGGTGACCACGCCCGGAAGTTCCGTCGCAAATGTCACGGTCACTTCCTGTCCGTCAGGCGTGCCGTCAACGGCAACCTGCTCCTTGTTGCAGCCCAACGCCAGAACTGCCAGCGCCGCTGCCATGAAATACTTTACTGCTTTCATATTGCTTTATGATTATTGTTTGTTTCTGCTGTTGTTCAGCTGTCCGCGTCAGACGACGGGACCCTCAGCTCATGAAAAAAATCGCTTCGGGTTCCCGCCGTCCGCCGCACTTAAAGACTACAAGACCTGACTGCCGTCCACAAAAATTTTTACAGACTTATCGCCCTGTTTCTTATTCCAAAGAGGATTTCCGCTCACGCTTCCATTTGAGAAACCAGTTTGAGTACAGTTGTTAATATGCACCTCATAACTTGTAAAACGACTATCAATCTCAATGGCAGCCTTACCAGCGACAGCTTCACTTGCCTCAAACTCGCAACTATTAAATGTTACAACTCCAGACACAAGAGAGCCTTCATTGTATATCAAAACAGACTTTCCTGCACAATTGAACTTGCAATTATTGAATGTGATATTTGCTGAGCCATAAGTCCAAATATTATATGCATTGTTGCTTGTCTGTTCAAAGGTGCATCCGTCATAAACAGCTGTCGCAGCATATGAGAACGGCTGTCCTTCTATTACACAATTCTCATATTTGACACTTGCTGCGTGCTGTATTCCATTGTAGTCGGTATTTGGAGACTTGACTGTAACACCCTTGAATTTCACATTTTTATCAGCCAATGTAACAGTTTGAGGCTCTATGATAACTGAACCATCGGCAGGACCTTCAAATGTTACCCCATCAACAGTTGTTGATGGCAATGTGTATGTGCCTGCCTCAAGTTTGACAGTAGAATTCGGTGTCGTGACGGCAGCAGCAAGCCCTTCCTGATTTACAACAGGAGTTATATCATCCTTTGTTACAACATAAGTGCTGATTCCAGTCGTTGGGTCGGTGCTTACCTTTGTAGAATGGTAGCCTGCGGCGACGTAGTTTGTATGAGGGCCATCGGCCTCATTGTCCTCCGGGTCAAAACCAATGAATGTACC
>CAVBPI010000324.1:0-701 GCA_963596955.1 bacterium
CGGCACTAATTCAGAATAGTGCCGATATTTTGCGAATAAAAACCTAATATTGCTCTATCTCTGCCTCAAAAAAACAAGAGGCGAACAATAATTGTTCTTTCACGAATTTACTTCGCCGGGGTGACGAGGCTGCGCCATTGCATGAACTGCTTGGCGTCGGTGCCGGAATGGTGGTCGAGGAAAAGGCTGTGGCCGAGGTCGAGCGCGGCGATTGCGACCATATCATCCGTGTCAAGCGTAAAGTTGAGGATGTCAAGGTTCTCTGCCATACGGTTGCGGTGAGTGCTCTTCGGGATGATGATGACGCCGCTCTGGAACAGCCAGCGGAGAGCCACCTGAGGGACTGATTTTCCGTGCTTCTCCCCTATCGCAGCAAGTGTCGGATTCGTAAAAAGCCCGTTGCGGCCTTCGGCGAGAGGTCCCCACGACATAATCTTTGTTCCTGTCTCATCCATGAACACACGTGCCTCGCGCTGCTGATTGAAGACATGAGTCTCAACCTGATTCACCATCGGAGCAATCTCCATATTGGCAGCAATGTCAACAAGATGGTCCGGATAGAAGTTGCTGACGCCGATTGCGCGGAGTTTCCCTGCCTTATAAGCCTTCTCAAGGTCGCGGTATGCACCATAGCGGTCACAGAAAGGCTGGTGTAGGAGCATGAGGTCAATGTAGTCCGTCTGAAGCTTACGCAGGCTCTC
>CAVBPI010000324.1:711-2001 GCA_963596955.1 bacterium
AGGCTCTCGTCAATGCTCGTCATTGTCTGGTCGTCGCCATAGTTGGAAATCCAGACCTTTGTCACTAAGAAAAGTTCATCTCTGGCCACTCCGCTCTTTTTCCATGCACGTCCGACAGCCTCCTCATTGTGATAGGCCTGTGCCGTGTCAATCATCCTGTAACCGACTTCGATTGCATCGCTGACACAACGCTCGCACTCATCTGGAGTTACCTGATAGACACCATAACCAATCCGCGGCATTTTTACGCCATTGCTCAAAACGACAAAATTTTCCATATCTGACAATTTTTCTGCAAAATTATGAAATTACATATTTTACGTATAGAACCAAATTACTGAAAAAAGGACACAAGTTACGGATTATGCACAATTTTTCCGGTTGCGGCGGAGCTTCCAGAGGAAAAAGAGGAGGAGGGAGAGGAGGAAGGTGACGGAGCCTATGGCGCAGTTCCATGTGTTCGGGAGGTTGAAGCCGATTTTGGCGATGCAGAGGTAGGTGGTGCATACGGCGGTCATGAAGGCTGCGGGGAAGAGCGTCAGGAGGTAGGCTGTGGAGCCGTCCGGCTTGGACTTCACGAGATAGGCCGTGGCAGTCCAGAGCATGAAGACTGCAAGGGTCTGGTTCGCCCATCCGAAATAGCGCCAGATGACGTTGAAGCCGTCCTCGTCGGCGATGTTGTACCAGAGCAGCAGGCCTGCGATGGCAAAGAGCGGGATGCTTATTATCAGGCGGTTGCGGACAGGTTTCTGGTTCAGATGCAGGAAATCAGCGACAATCAGACGTGCGCTGCGGAAGGCCGTGTCGCCGCTCGTGATCGGAGCAGCCACCACGCCGAGCACAGCGAGAATGCCTCCGAGCACGCCAAGCCAGCTCTTGGAAACGTTCACCACAACTTCCGGTGCGGCGGCATGAAGCGTGGAGCCCACAGCCTCGGCGCCTCCGTCAAAGAAAAACCATGAGGAAACCGTTGCCCAGATGAGCGCCACGATGCCCTCGGTAATCATCGCTCCGTAGAACACCGGCCTTCCGAGCTTCTCGTCCGTGAGGCAGCGGGCCATCAGCGGAGACTGCGTCGCGTGGAAACCGCTCACCGCACCGCAGGCAATCGTGATGAACAGGCACGGGAAAATCGGCTGGTCCTTCAGCAGTCCCTTCGCCTCACCGAGGTTGCCCAGACCGTCCCAGAGCTCCGGCAGCGACGGCCACTTGACAAAGAGACAGACCATCAGCGCCACCGCCATGAAGAGGAGCGCGAAGGCGAAAATCGGATAGATGCGCCCGATAATC
>CAVBPI010000324.1:2094-3240 GCA_963596955.1 bacterium
CGTGCCCACGAGCATCAGGACTATGATTGAGAATGCAAGGATGAACTTCTTTGTCCCGTTTCCGAGATATGCGCCCACAAGATCCGGGAGTCCCGCTCCGTTGTTGCGGATAGAGAGCATTCCGGTGAAGAAATCATGAACGGCTCCGGCAAATATGCACCCTAAGACAATCCAGAGATAGGACGAAGGGCCGAACTTCGCGCCCATGATCGCTCCGAAAATCGGACCCGTCCCGGCAATGTTCAGAAACTGGACCATATAGACCTTCCATGCCGGCATCGGCACATAATCAACTCCGTCGGCTCTTGTTACAGCCGGAGTTTTCCTGGTGGAGTCGATTCCGAAGATGCGCTCGACGAGCCGCCCGTAGATAAAATAGCCTAAAATGAGGGCAACGAGACTTATAAGAAACGAAAACATTGCGGTTAATTATATTTAGTATTATAGACCTTTCGGCCAATCTTATGCAAATTAAACTAATTTCTGGTTAATCTGAAAGGATTTAAAGATAAGAAACATGAGAAAAATAAACTGCTTTTTGTAGGTTTCAAAAAAAATGGGCCGCCGAAAAATCAGCGACCCATTCCTCTGAGTTCCGAAACTTATTTTGAAGCTTCAACGGAAACCTTGCGGAATTCCTTGAGATCCTTCATAAGTTCAAGCGCATTCTTGCGCGCACGTGCACCGGCAGCCTTGTTACCCTTAACAACCTGTGCCTCAGCGTTTGCCTGAAATTCTGCGATTTCAGCATTGATTTTAGCTACGAGCTCTTTCATGATATTTAATTTTAAATTAGTAATTGAAAAATTCTTTCAAAACCGATGCAAGTTAGGCAGAAAAACATTAAGATGCAAATATTCAGGGCATTTTTTGCATTTTAGAGGCAAATTAGCGACATTTGCATAAACATTTATCGTCATTCGCATAAACAAAAACACATATTCATGAAAATTTCTCCAAAGTTCAAGGTTCGCTCGATGGCCGGGCAGAATGTCATCATAATGCAGGGCAAATATGGCGGCGACATGACAAAAATCATATCCCTCAACGAGACCTCGCTTTTTCTGTGGAACACGTTTCACGACAGGGAGTTCACGGCGTTCGACGTCACCGAGGCCCTTTTGAACGAATACGGAATAGACCGGG
>CAVBPI010000325.1:0-3203 GCA_963596955.1 bacterium
GTTCCCTCCATCTGGGCCTTCGACATCTTCACCGTCTCGTCCGGTCTTGTCCTGTCCGGCTCCGGCGACTTCACCCGCGTCCGGCTCCATCTTCTCTCCGGCTTCACCTCCTCGACCTCCGGGTCGTCAAAGTCAATCAGAATCTCCTCCCTCTCCGGAGGCGGCGGATCCAGATATGTCATTCCGGCAAAGCACGCGCAGGACAACGCAACGGCATGCACCGCCATCGTCAGCCCTATTCCGGCCGCCCGCGACAGCTTCCTCTGATTTTCCCTGTCCTGTTTGTACTCTTCCATAAAATTACTCAGGCTGGGTGGCCATGATGACCTTATAGTGATTGCGTTTCGCAATGTTCATCACCTGCACCACTTCCTTAATCGGAACCGTCTCGTCCGCATAGATCGAGAAAGTCGGGTCGTCCTCTCCCTGCAGCAGGTCAATCAGGTCGTCCTCCACCTCTCCGAAAGGCACCGGGTTCCTGTCCCCGTTTATATGATAGGTGTAGTCTCCGTTCCCGTGGTCGGCAATCGAGACGCTCACCGTGGCCTTCGCCGACACCTGTCCCGTGCTCTTAGGGAGCAGGAGCTTCAGCGCGTTCGGGCTTATCAGCGTCGATGTGACCAGAAAGAATATGAGGAGCAGGAACACGATGTCCGTCATCGACGACATCGAGAATCCCGAATCCACCTTTGTTGTTCTCCTTATAGCCATCTCTAAAGTATCTGTATTCTCAAAGTATCAGTCGCTTACCCTTATTTCTCGCTATCCGCAGGCTCGTGAAGAAGGTCCATGAAGTCAATCGTGACCGACTCCATCTTGAACACGAGGTTTGAAATCTGCGAGGTCAGGTAGTTGTAGGCGAAATATGCGAGGATTCCGACGACGAGACCTCCGACGGTCGTCACCATCGCCTCGTAAATACCTCCGGCGAGCAGCGATATGTCGATGTTGCTGCCTGCGGTGGACATATTGAAGAATGCGCGGATCATGCCGGTCACCGTTCCGAGGAATCCGATCATAGGCGCTCCTCCGGCGATTGTCGCCAGCATAGGCAGACCCTTCTCAAGCCTTGCAACCTCGACGCTGCCCATGTTCTCGACGGCAGTCTGAATGTCCTGAAGCGGCCTTCCGATTCTCTCGATTCCCTTCTCGACAAGCCTTGCCGACGGGGTGTCATATTTCTGGCAGAGCGAGACCGCCGACTTTATCTTTCCCTCGTGTATGAGGTCCCTGATTTCATTCATGAAGTTCTTTTCCACCTTCCCGGCCTTGTGAATCATCCACCATTTGCTGGCGAAGATATAGACCGCCACGATTGAGAGCAGAAGCAGCACAATCATCAGCCATCCGCCGGCCTTGGCCAGCTCGAAGTAAGACATCTTCACCTCCTGCTGTACAGGAGCCGCCACGACCTCCGAAACCGTCGCCGCCGTGTCCGCAATGCTCTGAAGTAAGCTTAATGACATATCCCTTAAATTTAAAATTTTCTCAAAAAACAAATAACCCACAAAGATACAAATTTTCTCGAAATCTTGCGCCGATGAAAATTACGGCATCGCGCCATCACAGTAGCCATTCAGTCCAGTTATCGGGAGTGACGATGGCGGTCTGCTCGACGTCATAGGTTTCAAGGAATGCTTTTGGCAATTTAGTTGAGGCTTTTTTCGGGTTGAACTTCATCTCGAATAAGGTGAAGCGTCCGTCTTTCTCTTCTACATAGTCAATTTCCTGCTGCTGAGTGGTGCGCCAGAAATAGCTTTTCGCTAAATTCCCGGCATAATGATTCTGTTTCATCCGTTCTCCTATCACAAAGTTTTCCCACAGCGCTCCTGTGTCCTGACGCATGGAGAGGGGGGCGAAGTTCTGAAGAATTGCGTTGCGGATGCCGTTGTCGTAGAAATATATTTTCTTGCTTTTCTTTAGTTCTGTCCGCAGGTTACGGCTGAATCCGTTGAGGCGAAACACGACGAAACACTTTTCCAGCAGGTCAATGTATTTCTCCACTGTCTTGTTGTCCGTTCCTATGGTCTGGGCGAGTTCGTTGTAGGACACTTCGGATGACAGCTGCAGGGCGAGGGCGATCAGAAGCTTTTCGAGCAGGGCGGGTCTGCGGATGTCTTCTATGGCAAGCAGATCTTTATATAGGTAGCTCCCTGCGATGTCCATCAATATCTTCTTCGATTCTTCCGGACGGGAGAAAACTTCCGGATATGATCCGTAAATCAGTCTCTGTTCAAGAGTCTGTCTGACAGGGAGCAGTCCTTCTGATGCACAAATCTCGGCGGATGAAATTGGAAAAAGCTGATACTCAAATTTCCTGCCTGTCAGAGGCTCATTCAATTTGTTCCTGAGTTCAAATGAAGATGAGCCGGTGACAAGCAGCTGAATGTCGGGAAAATTGTCAACTATGCGCTTCAGTGTCATTCCGATTCCCGGAACTGACTGGGCCTCGTCAATCATCACAATCTTGTTCTTTCCGATGAGCAGCTTCAAGTCCGATGTACCGGCATCCGTCAGCAGTGTCCTGACTTCGGGCTCGTCACAATTCACTCGGAGAACAGGCTCGTCGCGGTGCTCCAGAAGCATCTTGAACAAAGTGCTTTTCCCGACCTGCCTGGCTCCGATGACAATGATCGCCTTTCCTTGAAACATGTCATTCTCTATCACGTCCTGTAAAGTGCGCCTTATCATATCCTTATGATTTTAAATTGTTGTGGCAAAGGTAAGTAAAAGGGGCTGTAATCCCAAATTTCATATGAATTTTGGGATTACAATCCTAAAAATTGGCGTAATTTTGGGGCTGATGAGCCATGCTTCACGTCTGGGCCATATTGTTTGCGTTCATATATTTATAACGCGCAATGCCCCGTAAAACGAAAAACATTTTCTATCTTTGCCGTGTCATCGCAAGGTGGCGGACATATTGATGAAAGTGTTTGGCTTTTACCCTATTTCGGAAATCTGGTAAATTTTCAATCGCACGGGGAAAGAAGACAATACACTCATCACCTTGTATCACTGTGAGTTATCATCTCTGGTAATCGCATATACGGGTGTGGGGTATTGCGTCGTTTATCTGTTCTTGGGCTTACCAGAGCCCCTATCCGGATGAACCGAAGACTCCACACTTTCTTTTTGTGGAATCGGGCATACGGAGGTCCATTATATCTGAATAGAATCTGTGGCTGGCATAAAAGAGAATC
>CAVBPI010000326.1:0-518 GCA_963596955.1 bacterium
GGCTGGAGCGTACTTCTCGACGCGAGCTGGACATCCCTTAAATGGAAACACGGGGAGAGGAGATATGCCGTCGCGGAACTGAGTCCCGAAGTGCGGAAATATTTCGGAAAGAATGAGCGCTGGTACGCCGGGGCGATGTTCCAGGCAGGACTCTTCAACCACAAGTTCAAGGGCGACGGGAAGCAGGGCGAATTCAAGAGCGGCTCGCTCACCGGAGGCTACAGGCTGCCGCTCAACAAGTCCCTCTCGCTCGACTTCACGCTCGGAGTCGGCTGCATCTGGGGCGAATACGAGGCCTACAGCGTCTCCGAGGGCTACCTCATCCGCAACGACAAGCTCACCGGCAACCAGTGGGGTGTGACCCGTTTCGGGGTCTGTCTCGTGTGGAATATCTTCTGAAAAAATCTGACTCAAAAATACATCCAGAAGAACTGAAAGCAAATTTAGAATCAAAAACATAAGCAGTATGAAAAAATATATGTCACTTCTGCCCACGGCGGCACTTCTGTGCATCGCGG
>CAVBPI010000326.1:528-997 GCA_963596955.1 bacterium
TCCGGGAGCGGTACCTGCAAAAATCAGCGCCGAACTCGTCGGGACAAAGGCCGTTGAAACCAGCTGGAACAAGGACAAAATCGGAGTCATCGTGACGGAATCGCCGTCGAGCGACATGACCGAAAGATACAGGAACGTCGGATATGTCACCGCGAGCACCGGGGCGTCAGCCGAATTTACGGCGGCGGTCACACGCGGGGGAATATATTTCCGGAACGACGAGACAGTGAAGTTCTCGGCCTATGCGCCTTATTACGAGGGAGATGCTGCGGCCTATCCGGGAAACGAAGGAGAGATTGCGGTCTCGACCCTCACCCAGCCCGACGCCGCGTCTGCCGAGAAAGTCGATTATCTCTTCGCCTCAGGCGCGACCGCATCCAAGACCGCCCCTGCGGTGAAGTTCAGATTTTCCCACATCATGTCGCGCATCATCCTGAATGTCAAGGTCTCCACGGCCGACGGCTTCGAT